>NZ_JASKYR010000224.1:0-11249 GCF_041028215.1 Streptomyces flavofungini | reverse complement strand
CTGTCCGACTCGGCCCTGTCCGACTCGGCCCTGTCCGGCTCGGCCCCCCACCCCCTCCTCGCCGCCACCGATCTGGCGGACCTGGGAGCGGTGCTCGACTTCGGGTGCCGGGACATGGCCTCGCTGGTCGGGCTCGCCGAGCGGTGCCCTGGGCTCGTCGTGCACGGGGTGACCGCCGACAAGGAGTTGGCCGACCGTGCGCGGGGCGCGCTCGGCGGGCGGGTGGCGCTCTGGCATCGCAGTGGGCCGCTCGAACCGTTCCCGGGCCAGTACGACCTGGCCTTCGGCGTCGACGCCAGTCACCGCGTGGAGGACAAGCAGGCGCTCTTCGCGCGGCTCGACGCGGCCGTCGTGGACGGTGGGCGGCTGCTTCTCGCCGACTACCTGTGCACCCTCAGCGGCGACCTGGTCGACCCCGGCGCCGGGATCAGTGTGCCCACCGGCCGCACCTGGGCCGAGGTCTTCGCACACAACCGCTTCGTCCTGGAGGAGCTGACCCCGGGGGGCGCCCCGGCCGACGCCGACGCCGACCTGGCGGAGCCACTCCGGCGGGGCTGGATCACGTACCGCCTGTTCCACCTGCGCAAGCAGACCTCCGGCAGCCAGGAGGACCGCCTGCGGACCAACCGGGCACACCTGGCCGAGACCACCGCGCAGCCGCGCGCCCCGCGGAGCTGAAGGAGATACGAAGTCAATGTCGCCCCACGTCAAGCAGGCGCTGTCGGAACTCGCGGCCCGTGTCCTCGATGTCACCCCCGAGAACGTCGCCCGTACCTCGTTGGAGGAGATCGGGCTCGTCGCCGCCGTCGCACTCACCGAGGAGGTCAACTCCCGGTTCGGCACCACGCTCTCGACCGGCACGGTCACCGGGGCCGGTGACCTCGACGGGCTCGCCGCGCGCGTGACGGCCCAGCTCGGCGGTGGCCCGGCGCCGGAGGCCGTCGCCGTCATCGGCATGCACTGCCGCACCGCGGGCGCGCGGAACCCCGACGAGCTCTGGCAGGTGATCAGCTCGGGCGAGGACCGCACCACCGAGGTCGACGACCCGGTGGCGCTGTCCCTGCTCGAAGAGCACTTCCCGGACGTCGCCGCCCCGCGCTACGGACGCATGGCCGACAGCGACCGCTTCGACCCGGCGTTCTTCCGCATCGCCCCCCGCGAGGCCGCCGCCATGGACGCCGCCCAGCGGGTGCTGCTCGAATCCTGCTACCACGCCCTTGAGGACGCCGCCCAGGACGCCTCCGCGCTGCGCGGCAAGGCCGTCGCCACCCTCGTCGGCAGCACCGGGCTCGCGCCCCAGGCCGAGTACTCCGCGCACGCCCTGATGGGCTCCGACACCAGCATCATGGCGGCGCGCCTCGCCTACCAGCTCGATCTGAGCGGACCGGCGATGACCATCGACACCGCGTGCTCCTCCTCGCTCGTCGCGGTCGACATCGCCCGCAGGCTGCTCCTGGACGGCGAGTCGGACCTGGCGCTCGCCGCCGGGGTGTACGTCGCCAACCACCCCGGCACCTTCGTCACCATGGAGGCCCTCGGCACCGTCTCGCCCGGCCGGGCCTGCCGCCCCTTCGACGCCGACGCGGACGGCATGCTGGTCGGCGAGGGCGTCGGCGTCCTCGTCCTGAAGCGGCTCTCCGACGCGGTCCGCGACAACGACCGGGTCCTCGGCGTCATCCGGGGCAGCGCCACCAACCAGGACGGCCGCACCTCCGGCATCACCTCGCCGAGCTCCGCCGCCCAGAGCGCCCTGCTGCGCGACGTCTACCGCCGCAGCGGCGTCGACATGGGCCGCCTGCGCTACGTGGAGGCGCACGGCACGGGCACCAGCCTCGGCGACCCCATCGAGGTGCACGGCCTCACCGAGGCGTTCGAGGAGTTCACCGACCGCAGGCGGTTCTGCGCCATCGGCTCGGTCAAGGCCAACATCGGGCACACCATGGGCGCCGCGGGCGTCCTCGGCGCCATCAAGGTGCTGCTGTGCATGCGCCACGGCAAGCTGCCCCCGGCGGCGAACTTCCGTACCGAGAACAAGCACGCCGACTTCGACGACAGCCCCGTCTACGTCAGCCGTGAGCTGGCCGACTGGGACCGCGAGGAGGAGCGGCCCCGTGTGGCCGGGGTCAGCTCCTTCGGCTACAGCGGCACCAACGCGCACGTCGTCATCGAGGAGCACGTGGCCGCCCGTCCCGCGGCTCTGCCCGTCCCCGGGCGCCGGATGGTCGTACCGCTCTCCGCCAAGAGCGCGGAGCAGCTGCGCGAGAAGGCCGCCGCACTCGCCGCCCACCTGCGCCGGGACGGCTCCGACGGCCCCGGCCTGACGGACGTCGCCTACACCCTGCAAGTGGGACGCGAGGCCTTCGCCGAGCGGCTCGCCGTCACCGCCACCTCCACGGAAGAACTGCTCAGCCGCCTCGACGCGTTCGCGGACGGCGCCGCCGCGGTGCCCGGCACCTACAGCGGCCGGGCCGCCGACCGCCGCCCCGCGGCAGGCCCCACGGGGCGCGATGTCGACGAGTTCGCGGCGGCATGGGTGGGCGGAGCCGCCGTGGACTGGCCCCGCCTGCACACCGGCACCGCCCCGCGCCGCGTCGCCCTGCCGGGCCACCCCTTCGTGCGCGAGGTCTTCCCGCACGCCTGGGCGGACGGCACCGCTCCCGGCACCCCGGAGCGGGGCGGCGCCCGGGMCCGGGCGGCGCACGCCGTGCCCTCCGTCCTCGCCGACCTCGACGCCGCCGCCGAGGAACACCTGCGCTCCGACCCGGCCGCCGGGGACCTCGGGGCGGCTCTGCGCTCCGATGTCATGGTGCGCGAGCTGACCGGGGTGTGCCGCCGCATGCTCTTCGCCTCGCTGCGCCGCATGGACGTCTTCGCCGAGGCGGGCGAGCGGTACACCGAGGCGGAACTGGTGGACCGCCTCGGCGTGGTGGACGAGCACAGGGCGCTCTTCCACGGGCTCATCGGCGTTCTCACCGAAGGCGGCCACCTCCGCGCCGAGGGCACGGAGCTGACCACCACCGACCTGGTCGCCGCGCCCGGCGGGCTGCGCTGGGAGCAGAGCGAACTGGCCGCGCTCAAGGCGGAGGTCACCGCTGAGTACGCCGAGATGGACGGGTACTTCCACCTGCTCACGCTCTGCCTCGAAGAGATGCCCGACGTCCTGACCGGCCGCAAGAAGGCACACGAAGTGCTCTTCCCCGGTGGCTCGTTCGACGCGGTGGAGGCCGTCTACCACAGCGACGGCGACACCAACGGCCTGGTGGCGGGGCTCGTCGCACGCTACGTGAGCGCACGGCGCGAGCGCGACCCCGGGGCCGCCGTCTCCATCCTGGAGATCGGCGCGGGCACCGGCGGCACCACCGCCAAGGTGCTGCCCGCGCTCAACGGCGCCGAGGAGCGGCTCAGCTACGTCTACACCGACATCTCGCGCGGCTTCACCCAGTACGGACGCAACCAGTACGGCAAGGACCACCCCTATGTGACCTTCGCGCCGCTGGACATCGAGTCCTCGCCCGCGGAGCAGGGCTTCGCGCCGGGCAGCCAGGACCTCGTCCTCGCCTGCAACGTGCTGCACGCCACCCGCAGCATCGACGACACCCTCGCCCACGCCCGGCAGCTCCTGCGCCCCGGCGGGGTGCTGATCCTCCTGGAGACCACGCGGGCGCAGGACTTCTTCACCCTCACCTTCGGCCTGATGGGCGGCTGGTGGGCCTACGAGGACGAGTGCCGCCTGCCCGGCTCCCCGCTGCTCAGCGTCGCCCTGTGGCGCCAGGCCCTGGAGCGCGGCGGCTTCCGCGCGGTCCGCGGCCTCTCGCCCGCCCCCGTGCGGGAGGACCAGGCGTACCAGGCGGTCGTCCTCGCGGAGAAGGAGGGCGCACTCGACCACGCGGGACCCGTCCTCGACCTGCCGGACGCGCCACCGGCCGGATCTCCGGCCCACACTCCGGCGGAGCAAGCGCCCGCCGTGGCGGCGGAGACGGCCGCCGAGACCTCCGGCGGCCCGCTCCAGGAGCTGGTGGCGGACGCCTGGCGTGACGTGCTCGGCGTGACCACGGTCCGCCCGGAGGACGACTTCCAGGAGGTGGGCGGCGACTCCATCCTGGCGACGCAGATCATCTCCCGGCTCAGGAGCGGCTTCCCCTTCGAGCTCGACCTGGGTGAGCTCTTCCAGGCCCGCACCCTGGCCGACATGGTCGAGATGCTGGAGGCCGAGCTGATCGAGCGCATCGACGAGCTGCCCGAGGAGACCGTCAGCACCCTGCTCGCGTGAACCGGAGACCCCGCCCGCCGCTCGCGTGAACCGGCGAGAGCAAGGACGCCGTCGAGACCACCAAGGAGTTCCCCCGCATGTCCCGCGAAGATCTCGCCACCTCGCGCAAGGCGCGGCTGTCCCCGCAGAAGCGGGCCCTGCTGGAGAAGCTGAGCGGCGCGGCCCGCACCTCGGGCAGCGCCCGCATCCCGCGGCGCCCCGCGGACGACCGCCCGCCGCTCTCCTTCGCCCAGCGCCGTCTGTGGTTCCTGGACCAGATGGTGCCCGACAGCCCCGCGTACAACGTCCCGATGAGCTTCCGCGTGCGCGGGCCGCTGCGCCGCGAGGTCCTTGAGCGGGCCGTCGAGGAGGTGGTGCGCAGGCACGAGTCGCTGCGTACCCGGCTGCCCAGCGAGAACGGCGAGCCGTGGCAGGAGATCGTGGACGACGTCCGGGTCCCCGTCGAGCTGGTCGACGTCACCGACGACCCGGCACGGCTCGACGCGCTGGTCTTCGACGCGGGGCGGCGGCCGTTCGACCTCGCCGCGGGCCCGCTGCTGCGGGTCACCCTCTACCGGCTCGCCCCCGAGCTGCACGTGGTGCTGCTCAACGCCCACCACGTGGTCGTCGACGGCTGGTCGCTCGGCCTGTTCTGGCAGGAGCTGTTCACGCTGTACGAGGCGTTCGCGGCGGGCAGGCCGTCCCCGCTGGCCGAGCTCGCCGTGCAGTACGCGGACTTCGCCGTCTGGCAGCGCGAGTACCTCTCCGGCGACCGCCTGGAGCACCAGCTCGCCTACTGGCGCGAGCAGTTGGGCGAGGGCACCGAGAACCTGGAGCTGCCCCTGGACCGGCCCCGGCCGCCCGTGCAGACCTTCGAGGGCGGTGACCTGCGGGACGTCTACCCCGCCGCCCTGCGCGAGGAGCTCCAGGCGCTCTGCCGCCGCGAGGGCGTCAGCCTCTTCGTGGTGCTGCTCGGGGCGCTGAACGTGCTCCTGCACCGCTGCACGGGCCAGCGCGGCATCCCCGTCGGCTCCCCGGTGACCAACCGCACCCATGTCGACATCGAGCCGCTGATCGGCATGTTCGTGAACACCCTCGTCTACCGCACGGACATGGCGGGGGACCCCGACTTCCGCGAGGTGCTCCGGCGGGTGCAGGACGTCGTCAACGGCGCCCAGCAGCACCAGGAGGTGCCCTTCGAGGTCCTCGTCGACGCGCTGCGGCCCGAGCGGTACCTCTCGCAGAACCCGCTGTTCCAGGTCTGCTTCAACTTCCTGCCCGCCAGGGAGCTCAAGCCCGGTGACGAGCTGGTCATCGAGGCGATCGAGGGCGTACGCATCGACACCGCCAAGTTCGACCTGTGGATCAGCGTCGTCGACTGCGCCGACGAACTGCTGGTGGAGGTGGAGTACAACCGCGACGTCTTCGAGCCCGCGACCGTGCGCCGCCTCATGGACGCCTTCCGCGTCGTGGTGGAGGCCGCGGCGGCCCGGCCGGAGCTGGCCGTCTCCCGGCTGCCCGTGCTGCCCGAGGACGACCGCCGCAGGATCGTCGAGGAGTGGAACGACACCGCCCAGGTCTTCCAGGGCGCCGAGCGCTGCCTGCACGACCTGATCGCCGAGCAGGCCGCCCGCACCCCCGACGCACCCGCGGTCGTCTTCGGCGGCCGGGAGATCTCCTACGCCGACCTCGACGGCCGCGCCAACCGGCTCGCCCACTGGCTGCGCAGCCGGGGCGCGGGCCCGGAGACCACCGTCGCCGTCTGCGCCGAACGCTCGGTGGAGCTGGTCGTCGCACTGCTCGGGGTGCTCAAGTCGGGCGCCGCGTACGTGCCGGTCGACCCCGGCCACCCGGCCGGGCGCCGCGCCTTCATGCTCGACGACGCCGCCCCGGGAATCGTCCTGACCCAGGAGCACCTGCGGGACGGACTGCCGGACACCGACGCGGAGGTGCTCGCCCTCGACACCCGCTGGGCGGAGATCGCCGAGCGCCCTGACACACCGGTCGAGCACGGCGCGGGCCCGGACACGCTCGCGTACATGATCTACACCTCGGGCTCCACCGGCGAGCCCAAGGGCGTCCTCAACACCCACCGGGGCATCGTCAACCGGCTGCTCTGGATGCAGGACCGCTACGGCCTGGACGCCAGTGACCGGGTGCTCCAGAAGACGCCGTTCAGCTTCGACGTCTCGGTGTGGGAGTTCTTCTGGCCGCTGCTGACCGGCGCCACGCTCGTCGTCGCGGGCCCCGACGAGCACAAGGACCCCGCCCGCCTCGCCGAGGTGATCGGCGAGGAGCGGATCACCACCGCCCACTTCGTGCCGTCGATGCTCCAGGTCTTCCTCGGCCAGGACGGGGGCCCCGGCGGCCTGGCCGGGCGCTGCGCGAGCCTGCGGCGCGTGGTGTGCAGCGGCGAGGCGCTGCCGTTCGCCCTCCAGGAGCGGTTCTTCGCCAAGCTGCCGGACACCGGGCTGCACAACCTCTACGGGCCCACCGAGGCGGCCGTCGACGTCACCGCCTGGGAGTGCGTGCCCGGTGACGAGCGCGGCGTCGTGCCCATCGGCCGGCCCATCGCCAACACCCGCGTCCTCGTCCTGGACGAGCGGCTCAACCCGGTGCCCGTCGGCGTCGTCGGCGAGATCCACATCGGCGGCGTCCAGGTGGCGCGCGGCTACCACAACCGGCCCGGGCTGACCGAGGAGCGCTTCGTCCCCGACCCCTTCGGCGCGCCCGGCGAGCGGCTGTACAAGACCGGTGACCTGGCCAGGTTGCTGCCCGACGGGGCGATCGAGTACCGGGGCCGCGCCGACTTCCAGGTCAAGGTGCGCGGCATCCGCATCGAGCCCGGCGAGGTCGAGGCCGCCCTGACCCGGCACCCCGGGGTCCTGGAGGCCGCCGTCGTCACCCGCGACGACCCGCGCGACGAAGGCCACAAGCAGCTCGTCGCCTACGTCGTGCCCGACACCGCGCCCGCCCCGGAGAGTGCCGAGGAGGACCCGATGGGCGAGCGGGTCGCCCAGTGGGCCGAGGTCTTCGACCAGGCCTACGCGCAGGGCGGCGACCCGCGCGAGGCCGACTTCAACATCGTCACCTGGAACAGCAGTTACACCGGCGAGCCGCTGCCCGCCGAGGAGATGCGGGAGTGGGTCGACGGCACCGTCGAGCGCGTCCTCGCGCTCAAGCCCCGGCGGGTCCTGGAGATCGGCTGCGGCACCGGACTGCTGCTCGCGCGCATCGCCCCGTACTGCGAGAGCTACCACGGCACCGACATCTCAAAGGCCGCCCTGGACTTCGTGCGCACCCGCCTCATCGGCGAACGCCCCGAACTCGCCGGCGTCACCCTCGCCCACCGCGCCGCCGACGCGAGCGCGGAGGCCTGCGAGGAACCGTACGACGTGGTCATCCTCAACTCCGTGGCGCAGTACTTCCCCGACGGCGCCTACCTGCGCACCGTGCTCGACCGGGCCCTGGACAGCCTCACCGCCGACGGCGCCGTCTTCGTCGGGGACCTGCGCAACCTCGCCCTGCTCGACACCTTCCACACCGACGTCGAACTGAGCCGCGCGACGGCGAAGCTCCCCGTCGGGCGCCTTCGCGGCCGCATCGCCCGCCAGACCCGCCAGGAGCAGGAACTCCTCGTCCACCCCGCCTTCTTCACCGCCCTGCGCGAAGAGCGGCCCCGCATCGGCGCCGTCGACATACAGCTCCGCAGGGGCCGCCACACCAACGAACTGACCCGCTACCGCTACGACGCCGTCCTGCGTGCCGCCGGGCCCGCCCCCGGCGGCGCGGACGCCGTCACGCTCGACTGGGCCGACGCGGGCGGCCTCGCCGGGGTGCGCCGCCGCCTGGACGAGGAGCGGCCCGAGGCGCTCGCCGTGCTCGGCGTGCCCAACGCCCGCCTCGCCGCCGTCAACACCAAGCTGGACCGGCTGCGCGAGAGGGACGCCGAGGAGATCGTCGGCGAACTCGTCCGTGACACCGGCACCGGCCCCGCCACCCACGCGGACCCCGAGGAGTGGTGGCGCCTCGGCGCCGACACCGGCCGCACCGTCACCGTCTCCTGGATGCCCGACGCCACCGACGGCAGCTACGCGGTCCTGCTCAGCCGCACCGGCACCCACCGCCTGGACCTGACGGACGGCCCGGCGCGCGAGAGCACGCGGGAGCTGACGAACGACCCCGCCTTCGACCGCGCGGGCGCCGAACTCGTCCGTGGCCTGCGCCGCGTCCTCAAGGACAGCGTGCCGGACTACATGGTGCCCTCGGCGTTCCTGCCGCTGCGCGCCCTGCCGGTCGGCGTCAACGGCAAACTCGACCGTGACGCGCTGCCGCCCATACCGGACCACGGTGACGCCGACGCCGAGGCCGCCGAACCCGGCACCCCCACCGAACACCTCCTCGCCGAGCTGTGGGCGGAGGTGCTCGGCGTGGACGACGTGGGCGTGCGCACCAACTTCTTCGAGCTCGGCGGCGACTCCATCCACACCATCCACGTCGTCGCCAAGGCCAGACAGCGCGGCCTCGAATTCGCCCCGCAGCTCGTCTTCCGGCACGGCACGATCGCCGCCCTCGCCGCCGCCCTCGACGAACGCGCCGCGGCCGGGACCGCCGCCCCGGCACCGCGGGCCACCCCCGGCCAGGACGCGGACGCGGCGCTGCGCGCCCTGTCCGAGGCGCCCGGCGTGACCGACGTCTACCCCCTCTCGCCCTTCCAGCGGTGGGCGCTCGGCGAGTGGCGCGAGCGCCCTGAGCCCGGCCTCTTCCTGGTGCACCGCATGCAGCTCCTGAAGGTCTCCGACTTCCAGGAGGACGTCTTCGTCGACTGCTTCCGGCAGCTCATCTCCGAACACCCCCTGCTGCGCACCACCTTCGCCTGGGAGGGCCTCGCCGAACCGGTGCAGGTGGTGCACGAGGAGGCCGCCCCCGAGACGACCTTCGCCGACTGGCGCGGCCTGGCCGGACCCGAGCAGGACGCCCGCCTGGAGAGCTACCTCGCCGCCGACCGGGAGCGCGGCGTCGACCTCGGCACCCCGTCCGGCCTCCGCTACCTGGTGGCCCTCCTCGACGCGGACACCGCCCTGGTCGTGGTCAGCCTGAACTACTTCTGCCTGGACGGCTGGAGCTTCGAGATCGTCACCGACCGCCTGACGGAACTGCTCGACGCGGCGGCCACCGGGCGCACCCCGGCCCCGGACATCGAACGCCTGCCGTTCAAGGAGTTCGTCGAGGGCGTACGCGCCCTGCCCGCACAGCCCGCCGAAGAGTACTGGCGGCAGGCCCTCACCGGCCTGACCCGGCCGACCGCCCTGTCCGAAGGCGTACGCGCGAAGCTGCCCGCACAACCGGCCGAGGAAGGCTGCGCACGCCAGATCATCACCCTGGACCGGGACACCACCCTCGGCCTGCGCCGCCTCTCCCAGCGCGCCCACCTCCCGCTCAACGCCCTCTTCCAGGGCGCCTGGGCGCTGGTCAACGCCGCGTACACCGACTCCGACGACGTGGTGCACGGCGTGCTCCTCGCCGGACGCTCCTCGCCGGTCGCCGACCCCGAGGCGCTCTCCACCACCGTGGGCCCCGCCTTCAACATCCTGCCGCTCCGCACCCGCCTGGACCGCGACCGCGCGGCGGGTCAGTTCCTCAAGGAGATCTTCGGCGCCCTGGTGGACCTCGGCAGCCACGAGACCACCCCCCTGGACGCCGTCCTCGGCTGGAGCGAGCTGCCGCACGGCACGCTGCCCTGCGAGAGCTACATCGTCTTCCAGAACGTCGGCGTGGACACCATGGAGCGCTCGGGCACCGCCTTCTTCGTCTCCAAGATGGGCTTCCCGCTGCGCCTCGACGTCTTCCCCACCAATGTCGTCACCGTCCATCTGTCCTACCACCGCGACCAGGTCACCGACGCCGCCGCGACCCGGCTCCTGCTCGGGCTCCGGTCCGTGCTCGAAGCCATGCTCGACGGCCTCGAAGGAACCGTCGGCGAGCTCGCCGACGCCGCCCTGGCGGAGCGCGCCGCACCGCCCGGCCTCGGCGTCTTCCACGAGGGCGCATTCCGCGTCGCGGACATCCGCGCACAGCAGGGCGGTGACCCCGCTTGAACCGCCCCGTCGTCTTCCAGTTCTCCGGACAGGGCTCCCAGTACAGCGGCATGGGCGCGGCCCTGTACGAGGGGGAACCGGTGTTCCGCCGCGTCATGGACCGCCTGGACGCGGCGGCCTCCGACGAACTGGGCGCGTCGGTCCTCGCCGCCCTGTACGGGCCGGGCCGCACCCGGGCCGAGCCCTTCGACGACATCGCGTTCACCCACCCGGCCATCGTCATGGTCGAACTCGCCGCCGCCGAGACCCTCATCGCCCACGGCATCGAGCCCGGCCTGCTGCTCGGCGCGAGCCTCGGCGAATTCACCGCCGCCGTGCTCGCGGGCGTCCTGGACGCCGAGGAGTGCCTGCGGATCCTGGTCCGCCAGGCCACCGCACTGCGGGACGCGCCGCGCGGCGGCATGCTCGCCGTCCTGGACGACGTGGCCCTGCACGGGCGCGTCCCGCTGCTCCGCGAGCGCACCGAGGTCGCGGCCCGCAACTACCCCGGGCACTTCGTGCTCGCGGGCGCGCACGAGGACCTGGTCGCCGCCGAGGAGGAGCTGCGGGCCCGCAAGGTGGTGTGCCACCGCGTCCCGGTCCCGTACGCCTTCCACTCGCGGCACATGGACTCCGGCGAGGCGCTGTTCCGCGCCACCATGGCCCGCACCGAGCTGCGTCCGCCGCGCATCCCGGTCGTCTCCTGCGCCACCGGGGGAGAGGTGGAGCGCGTCACGGCCGACCATCTGTGGCGGGCGACCCGGCTGCCCATCGAGTACGCGGGCACCCTCGCCGCCCTGGAGCGGCGCGGCCCCTTCCAGTACGTGGACCTCGGCCCGTCGGGCACCCTGCACAACTTCGCCCGCAACGGCCTGCCCGCGTCCTCGCGCTCCCGTTCGCTGCCGCTGCTGAGCCCGCTGGGC
>NZ_JASKYR010000223.1:0-10336 GCF_041028215.1 Streptomyces flavofungini | reverse complement strand
GTGACCCGGTCCCCGCGGGGCAAGAGCCGCCCACGGCTTCGGGCGCCGCCTCCGGCAGATACTCTGGAAGGCGACCTGTCCGTGTTCGATACTCTCTCCGACCGCCTCGCAGCGACATTCAAGAACCTCCGGGGCAAGGGCCGCCTGTCCGAGGCGGACATCGACGCCACGGCGCGCGAGATCCGCATCGCCCTGCTCGAGGCCGACGTGGCCCTGCCCGTCGTCCGCGCCTTCATCAAGCAGATCAAGGAGCGCGCGGCCGGCGCCGAGGTCTCGCAGGCGCTCAACCCCGCCCAGCAGGTCATCAAGATCGTCAACGAGGAGCTCGTCAGCATCCTCGGCGGCGAGACGCGACGGCTGCGGTTCGCCAAGACCGCCCCGACGGTCATCATGCTCGCGGGTCTCCAGGGTGCCGGTAAGACGACCCTCGCGGGCAAGCTCGGCCTCTGGCTGAAGGGGCAGGGCCACTCCCCGCTCCTGGTCGCCTGTGACCTCCAGCGCCCCAACGCCGTCAACCAGCTGAGCGTCGTCGCCGAGCGCGCGGGCGTCGGGGTGTACGCCCCGCAGCCGGGCAACGGCGTCGGCGACCCCGTACAGGTCGCCAAGGACTCCATCGAGTTCGCGCGGACGAAGCAGTACGACGTCGTCATCGTCGACACCGCCGGTCGCCTCGGCATCGACCAGGAGCTGATGCGGCAGGCCGCGGACATCCGCGACGCCGTCAGCCCCGACGAGGTCCTCTTCGTCGTCGATGCCATGATCGGTCAGGACGCCGTCAACACGGCGGAGGCCTTCCGGGACGGCGTCGGCTTCGACGGCGTGGTCCTCTCCAAGCTGGACGGTGACGCGCGCGGTGGTGCCGCGCTGTCGATCGCGCAGGTCACCGGGCGCCAGATCATGTTCGCCTCCAACGGCGAGAAGCTGGACGACTTCGACGCGTTCCACCCGGACCGCATGGCGTCCCGCATCCTCGGCATGGGCGACATGCTCACGCTCATCGAGAAGGCCGAGCAGACCTTCTCCCAGCAAGAGGCCGAGAAGATGGCCTCCAAGCTGGCGAGCAGCAAGGGCAAGGACTTCACGCTCGACGACTTCCTGGCGCAGATGGAGCAGGTCAGGAAGATGGGCAGCATCAGCAAGCTGCTCGGCATGATGCCCGGGATGGGGCAGATCAAGGACCAGATCAACAACCTCGACGAGCGCGACGTCGACCGCACCGCGGCCATCATCAAGTCGATGACGCCCGCCGAGCGGCATGAGCCGACCATCATCAACGGCTCCCGCAGAGCCCGTATCGCCAAGGGTTCCGGCGTCGAGGTCAGCGCCGTGAAGAACCTCGTGGAGCGGTTCTTCGAGGCGCGCAAGATGATGTCCCGCATGGCGCAGGGCGGCGGCATGCCGGGTATGCCCGGGATGCCGGGCATGGGCGGCGGCGTGGGCAAGCAGAAGAAGAAGCAGAAGCAGGCCAAGGGCAAGCGAAAGTCGGGCAACCCGATGAAGCGCAAGCAGGAGGAGCAGGAGGCCGCCGCCCGCCGCGAGGCCGCGAACCAGGCGGGTTCCGCCCTCGGGCTGCCGGGCGCGCAGCCGGGCAAGGACTTCGAGCTGCCGGACGAGTTCAAGAAGTTCATGGGCTGAGAGCGCGGCACGCACGGTCGGTGCGTACGCGCGTACGAGGGCGTTCCCGCAGGCGGGGGCGCCCTCGGGCGTTTCCGGGTGGGTGTCCTCCGGCGTTTCCGGGTGGGTGCCCGCAAGCGCCGCTGAGCAGGTGCTGGCCTGTTATTTGTGTCGTAACGTCCGGATATGAGCAACCCCGTGCCGCCGGACCGGGCGCCCGACAAGCCGTGGCGCTCCGAGGGCGCGCCCTCGCCGGAGCCCACGCCGCCGCCGAAGAAGAAGATGCCGGGCGGCTGGGGCGGTCTCATCCTCACGGCCCTGATCGTCTACCTCATCGCCAATGTCGTGCTGAGCTTCTTCAACGAGGGCGACGAGCCGACGATCTCCTACACGGAGTTCAGCAAACAGGTCGACGCGGGCAACGTCACGAAGATCTACTCCAAGGGCGACTCGATCCAGGGGCAGCTCAAGAAGGAGCAGGACAAGCCGGGCGACGACGAGGGGAAGTACACCAAGTTCACCACCCAGCGCCCGGCCTTCGCCGACGACAAGCTCTGGGAGGACCTGACCAAGCACGACGTCACCGTCACCGCCGAACCCGTGGTCCAGGAGCGCAGCTTCCTCTCGAACCTGCTGATCTCGCTCGCCCCCATGCTGCTGCTCGTGGTCCTGTGGATCTTCATCGCGCGGCGCATGAGCGCGGGCATGGGCGGCGGTGGCGGCATGCTCGGGCGCAAGGCGCCGCCCAAGCCGGTCGCGCTCGAACCAGGAGCCAAGCGGACGACCTTCGAGGACGTCGCGGGCATCGACGAGGTCGAGGGCGAGCTCAACGACGTCGTCGACTTCCTCAAGAACCCGGACGACTACCGCTCCATGGGCGCCAAGATGCCCCGCGGCGTGCTGCTCGCCGGGCCGCCCGGCACCGGCAAGACGCTGCTCGCCCGCGCCGTCGCGGGCGAGGCGGGCGTGCCCTTCTTCTCCGCGTCGGCGTCGGAGTTCATCGAGATGATCGTCGGCGTGGGCGCCTCCCGCGTACGGGAGCTCTTCGCCGAGGCCCGCAAGGTCGCGCCGTCGATCATCTTCATCGACGAGATCGACACCATCGGACGCGCGCGCGGCGGCGGGGGCGCGATGGGCGGCCACGACGAGCGCGAGCAGACCCTGAACCAGATCCTCACCGAGATGGACGGCTTCTCGGGCGCGGAGGGCGTCATCGTGCTCGCCGCCACCAACCGCGCCGACATCCTGGACCCGGCGCTCACCCGGCCCGGCCGCTTCGACCGCGTCGTCAACGTCTCGCCGCCCGACCGCGGCGGACGCGAGGCGATCCTCAGGATCCATACGCGGGCCATCCCGCTGGCCGACGACGTCGACCTGGCCCAGGTCGCCCGTACGACCCCGGGCATGACCGGCGCGGAACTGGCCAACCTGGCCAACGAGGCCGCTCTCATCGCCGTCAAGCGCAAACAGCGCACGGTGACGCAGGCCGATCTCTCTGAAGCCATGGAGAAGGTCCAGCTCGGCGCGGAGCGGCCGCTGGTCATGCCCGACGACGAGCGCAGGCGCACGGCGTACCACGAGAGCGGGCACGCGCTCCTCGGCATGCTCCAGCCCGGCGCCGACCCGGTCCGCAAGATCACGATCGTCCCGCGTGGGCGCGCGCTCGGCGTCACCCTGTCCACCCCGGACTCCGACAAGTACGCGTACACCGAGGAGTACCTCCGAGGTCGCATCATCGGTGCGCTGGGGGGCATGGCCGCCGAACACGTCGTCTACGGAGTCGTCACCACCGGTGCCGAGAACGACCTGGAGCAGGTCACCAGCATCGCGCGCGGCATGGTCGGCCGCTGGGGCATGAGCGCGCGCGTGGGCCGCCTCTCCGCGCTTCCGTCCGACGCCCAGCAGGCGTACGGGCTCGCGGCCGCCCCGGAGACCCTCGACGCGATCGACGGCGAGATGCGGCGGATCGTCGACGAGTGCTACGAGAGCGCCTGCCGCCGGCTCCGTGACCACCGCGACCGGCTCGACGCGCTGGCCGCCGCCCTGCTGGAGAACGAGACCCTGGAGGAGGCACAGGCCTACCGGGTCGCGGGCATCACACGGATGACCAAGGGCGGCCACCCGGGCCCGTGAACCGGCGGATCAGGCCTCGGCGCGCGCCGGTGTCCTGGCGATCAGATACCTGAAGACGTTGGACATCCACACCGTCCCGTCGCGCCTGCGGTGCGGATGCAGTGCCTCCGTCAGCTCCTTGTCGACCTGCACCTGGTCCGTGGCGCCCACCGCCGCGTCGAACAGGCCGGTCGAGAGCAGCCCGCGGACCGCGCTGTCCACGTCCGCGTAGCCGAAGGGGCAGGCGACCCGCCCCGAGCCGTCCGGTTTGAGCCCCGCCCGCTGGGCGACCTCCTCCAGGTCGTCCCGGAGCGCCGGGCGCCAACTGCCCGTACTGCGCAGCGGATCGGCGAGCTTGGTCGCCACCCGCAGGACGCCGGAGGTGGCGCAGCGCTCCGGAGGGCCCCATCCGACGAGCACCACGGGCGCGCCGCGCGTGGCGAGCGGAGCCGCTTCCTTCAGGAGGGTGGAGAGCCCCTCTGAGTCGCCCGCCACACATCCGATCGGGTGAAACGCGGTGACGAGGTCGTACGCGGGCGTCCCGGGGGCCGCCGCGGCCGCGGGACCGCCGTCGAGGAGCGTCGCCTCCCCGCGCGCGCGTGCCTCCGGCGCCGTCTCCGCCGTGGCGTCCCCGAGGAGCCGGGTGCGCGCGAGGGCCAGCCGCTCGGGCGCCGACGCCTCGACGCCGGTGACCGTGGCACCCCGCGAGGCGGCCATCAGGAGGGCGAGCCCGGAGCCGCAGCCGAGGCCGAGCAGCCGGGTGCCACGGCCCACCTCAAGTCGTTCGTACACCGCTTCATAGAGCGGGACCAGCATCCGTTCTTGAATCTCCGCCCAGTCACGCGCGCGTGCGCACAGGTCCACACGGGGCGCTGAGCCCGCGTGGGGACGGTGCGACTGCGCGAGTGTTGGTGTCATCGAAAGCGCCCCAATCCGCTGAGAGTTATGGCCGTTCCGGTGGTCAACGGTTCGTCCGCCCCCGTGCAGTGCGCCCGCACTCCCCCCGTATGCCAGAGAACTCCGCATCGGTCCCGGCGTCCAGGGGTTGTCGGGGACTGCTTGCGTGCCCCCGCCGTGCGCCCCCCTGGGGGAGGCTCGCCGACGGGGCGGTGCCCGCGGCGGGGGAGTCGCCGGGTAACGTCGGCGCGGTGGCCCGCTCCTTCCGAGGAGGGCGCCTCCGGTACCGGCCCGCACGAACCGGCTCGTCGGCCCTGGGGGGCATCACGAGCCCCGGCGTGGGCAGGCGCTCTACGCGCCGGGGCGTACGCGCCGCTACGTACCGGCTTGGTGCGAGCTGTGCGGCTTCTCCGCAGATCAGCGCACCCGCCCTCGTCCGGACGCATCAACGGCAACTGACGGGTACGTGCAAAATATTTGAGATGCCCCGGAATGGAACCCCGAGGGCACCCGGCTCGTTGTCACGACGTGAGCACGACACCACCTGTTCTCGCCGCAGAGCTGGCACAGGCGTGGGCCGACATTCAGCGGCACCACCCCGAGCTGCCCGACCTTGCCGCGCCCGAATCCCTTATCGGAGAGTCGTCGTCCGCCTGCGGCGCCGAGCTCTCCTTCGAGCGACTGCTTCACGAGGCAGTCCATGGCATCGCCGCCTCGCGCGGCGTACGCGACACTTCACGAGCCGGCCGCTATCACAACCGCAGATTCCTCGCGATCGCCGAGGAGCTGGGCCTGGACCACCCCGAGGAGCCGCACCCGAGCAGCGGCTTCTCCCTGGTCACGCTCAACCCCGAGGCCCGCAGGCGGTATCGCCCGACGATCGAGCGTCTGCAGCGCGCCCTGAAGGCGCACACCGCGGCGACCACCGCGGACACCGCCCGCAGCTTCCGCGGGCCCGCCGCCCGGCACGGCTCGTCGGGCGGCGGCGTGCGCGTCAAGGCCGTCTGCGACTGCGGACGCAATGTCCGCGTGGTCCCCTCCGTGCTCGCCCAGGCGCCCATCATGTGCGGCGGCTGCGGCAAGCCCTTCCGTATCCCGGAGGCGATCGGCGCGGGCGTGGGCTGAGCTGGACCGGGGCGCCCGCACCGGGTGTGGGCGCCCCGTCGGCGTATGGCACAATGGCTAGCTGTACTCGACAGTCGCACAGGACCCCTCTCTCCTCCGGCTGACGCGTCCATCGGGCAATCGAGTACCGCAACCCCACGCGGCATCTTCGTTGTGCCCACCCACGTCAAGACCAGGAGACACCACTCCCGTGGCAGTCAAGATCAAGCTGAAGCGCCTGGGCAAGATCCGCGCGCCTCACTACCGCATCGTCGTCGCCGACTCCCGTACCCGCCGTGACGGCCGGGCCATCGAGGAGATCGGTCTGTACCACCCGGTGCAGAACCCCTCGCGCATCGAGGTCAACTCGGAGCGCGCCCAGTACTGGCTGTCCGTCGGCGCCCAGCCGACCGAGCCGGTCATGGCCATCCTGAAGCTCACCGGCGACTGGCAGAAGCACAAGGGCCTGCCCGCCCCGGAGCCGCTGAAGGTCGCCGAGCCCAAGGACAAGCGCGCCGCGTTCGAGGCCTTCACCAAGGGTCTCGAGGGTGACGACACCAAGGGCGAGGCCATCACGCAGAAGGCCAAGAAGTCCGACAAGAAGGCGGACGAGGCCGAGGCCACGCCTGCCGAGTCGACCGAGGCCTGAGCATGCTCGAGGAGGCTCTCGAGCACCTCGTGAAGGGCATCGTCGACAACCCCGACGACGTGCAGGTCGCCTCGCGCAACCTGCGTCGCGGACGCGTGCTCGAGGTCCGGGTGCACCCCGACGACCTCGGCAAGGTGATCGGCCGCAATGGCCGCACCGCGCGCGCTCTGCGCACCGTCGTGGGCGCCATCGGTGGCCGCGGTGTCCGCGTCGACCTCGTCGACGTGGACCAGGTCCGCTGAACCGGGTTCCCAGGACCGGGTTCCCAGGACCGATGGGTTCGTAGAACCACAGCAGCACCGGCTCCGGGCCGGGGAGGGCTCCAGGGCCTTCCCCGGCCCGTAGTCGTTGGATGAGGAGAAACGCAGTGCAGTTGGTAGTCGCCCGCATCGGCCGTGCGCACGGCATCAAGGGTGAGGTCACCGTCGAGGTCCGCACCGACGAGCCGGAGCTGCGGCTCGGCCCCGGCGCCGTGCTCGCCACCGACCCCGCCGCCACGGGACCGCTGACCATCGAGACCGGCCGGGTGCACAGCGGCCGCCTCCTGCTGCGCTTCGAGGGCGTGCGCGACCGCACCGGGGCCGAGGCGCTGCGCAACACCCTCCTGATCGCCGAGGTCGACCCGGCGGAGCTCCCCGAGGACCCCGACGAGTACTACGACCACCAGCTCATGGACCTGGACGTGGTCACCGCCGACGGCACCGAGGTCGGCCGCATCACCGAGATCTCCCACCTGCCCTCGCAGGACCTGTTCATCGTGGAGCGCCCCGACGGCAGCGAGGTCATGATCCCCTTCGTCGAGGAGATCGTCACCGAGATCGACCTGGAGGAGCAGCGGGCCGTCATCGACCCGCCCCCGGGCCTCATCGACGACCGCGCGGAGATCGCCTCCGCCAGGGACGCCGCCGAGGAAGCGGCCCCCTCGGAGGACGGCGCCTGATGCGGCTCGACGTCGTCACGATCTTCCCCGAGTACCTGGAGCCCCTGAACGTCTCCCTCGTCGGCAAGGCACGCGCGCGTGGCCGGCTCGACGTGAACGTGCACGACCTCAGGGAGTGGACGTACGACCGCCACAACACGGTCGACGACACCCCCTACGGCGGCGGCCCCGGCATGGTCATGAAGACCGACCCCTGGGGCGACGCCCTGGATGACGTACTCGCCGAGGGGTACGAGGCGGGGGCCCACGGACCCGTCCTCGTCGTCCCCACGCCGAGCGGCCGTCCCTTCACCCAGGAACTGGCCGTCGAGCTCTCCGAGCGCCCCTGGCTCGTCTTCACACCGGCGCGCTACGAAGGCATCGACCGCCGCGTCATGGACGAGTACGCGACCCGGATGCCGGTCTACGAAGTGTCCATCGGCGACTACGTCCTCGCGGGCGGCGAGGCCGCCGTACTGGTCGTCACCGAGGCGGTGGCCCGGCTCCTGCCCGGCGTCCTGGGCAACGCCGAGTCCCACCGCGACGACTCCTTCGCCCCCGGCGCCATGGCCAACCTGCTCGAAGGGCCCGTCTACACCAAGCCCCCCGAGTGGCGCGGCCACGGCATCCCGGACGTCCTGCTCAGCGGCCACCACGGCAAGATCGCACGCTGGCGGCGGGACGAGGCGCTGCGCCGCACCACCCGCAACAGGCCCGACCTGATCGAGCGCTGCGACCCCGCGACCTTCGACAAGAAGGACCGCGAGATGCTCTCGATCCTGGGGTGGCGGCCGGGGCCGGACGGCCGATTTGGGCGAGACCCCGAGGCCGTGGAAGAATAGGCCGCTGCTGTACGTCCAGCGTGCGCCCCTGCCACAGGGGGAACGACGCCCGCCCGACGCGATCAGCTACCGAATCCTCATCACCACGTACCGCTGATGACCTGTGGCATCAGTGAAGAAAGCAGACGATCATGGCTAACCTGCTCGACTCCGTCGACAGCGCGTCGCTGCGCAGCGACGTCCCCGCCTTCCGCCCGGGTGACACCGTCAACGTCCACGTGCGCGTCATCGAGGGCAACCGCTCCCGTGTGCAGCAGTTCAAGGGCGTCGTCATCCGCCGCCAGGGTTCCGGCGTGCGCGAGACCTTCACGGTCCGCAAGGTCTCCTTCTCCGTCGGCGTCGAGCGCACCTTCCCGGTGCACACGCCGATCGTCGAGAAGATCGAGCTCGTGACCCGCGGTGACGTGCGCCGCGCCAAGCTGTACTACCTCCGTGAGCTGCGCGGCAAGGCCGCGAAGATCAAGGAGAAGCGCGACAGCTGAGCTCCCGCGCGGGTCCGCGGCGGGGCCGGATAACATCTGGCTCCGATGGACAGCGAAGCACAGCACACGGAGCGCGACCGCTCCTCCCCACCCTCCGGTTCCGGAGACGTCCCCGACGTCGCCGAAGCACCCGAGGAGACGGAGGAACGGTCGCGCTTCGTTTTCACGTCCCTGCTCTCCCGGCTCCCGGGCGGCGGATACACCGCGGCCTTCCTGCTGTGCGTGGGGGCCCTCCTCCTTGTCAGCGCCTTCGTGGTGCAGCCCTTCCAGATCCCGAGCGGTTCCATGGAGCCGGCGTTCCGGGTCGGGGACCGGGTACTCGTCAACAAGTTGGCGTACCGTTTCGGTTCCGAGCCGCAGCGCGGCGATGTGGTCGTCTTCGACGGCAGCGGATACTTCGGGGACGCCGACTACATCAAGCGGGTCGTGGGTGTGGGGGGAGACCGTGTGGTCTGCGAGCGGGGGAGGATCAAGGTGAACGGCGAGCCCGTCGATGAACCCTTTCTGTACCCGGGGGACGCCCCCTCGCAGGTGCCCTTCGACGTCGTGGTGCCCGACGGCAGCCTGTTCCTGCTCGGCGACCACCGCAGCGACTCCAGCGACTCCCGCGACCATCTGGGACAGCCGGGCGGGGGCATGATCCCGGTCTCCGAGGTGATCGGCAGGGCCGACTGGATCGCCTGGCCGATCGGCCACTGGACCTCCCTGGAGCGTCCCGACAGCTACGCGCGCGTGCCCGGCCCGGACGGCGCGCATGGGTAACCGGGGGCGGCCCCGGGCCGCGGGCCACGCGGCCGACACCCGGCTGCCCACGGGCTCCCGGCCGACCAGCGGTCCCGTGCTGCCCGGCCGGGCCGACCGGCGCAGGCTCGCCAAGAAGGTCAAGCGGCGCAGAAGGCGCTCCGCGATCAAGGAGATACCGCTCCTCATAGGAGTGGCCCTGCTCATAGCCCTCGTCCTGAAGACCTTCCTGGTGCAGGCCTTCGTGATCCCCTCCGGATCCATGGAGCAGACGATCCGCGTCGGTGACCGGGTCCTGGTCGACAAGCTCACCCCCTGGTTCGGTTCGAAGCCGTCCCGTGGCGACGTGGTCGTCTTCAAGGACCCCGGCAACTGGCTCGAAGAGGAACAGGGCAAGAAGAAGGACGACCCCGTCGTCGTCAAGCAGGTCAAGGAGGGACTGACCCAGATCGGCCTGCTGCCCTCCGACAGCGAGCGCGACCTGATCAAGCGGGTGATCGGCGTCGGCGGCGACACCGTGCGGTGCTGCGACAAGAACGACAAGGTCACCGTCAACGGCGTACCGCTCGACGAGCCCTACATCCATCCCGGCGACAAGCCGTCGGCCTTCGAGTTCCGGGTGAAGGTCCCCAAGGGCCGCCTCTTCATGATGGGCGACCACCGCAGCGACTCGGCCGACTCCCGCTTCCACCGCACCGAGAAGTTCGGCGGCACCGTCTCCGAGGACCAGGTCGTCGGCAGGGCGCTCGTCATCGCCTGGCCCTTCGGCCACTGGCGCAAGCTGGAGGAGCCGGGGACGTACGCGTCCGTGCCCGACGCGCGTGCGGCATCGGACACGGTCACAGGGGCGTCGCATAGGGTGGCCCCCGGCGATCGATATGGATTGATCCGGCTCCCGACCCCTGCGGAACTCCCGCTCGTTATGGGAGTGGTGGGCCTGCATCGCATCTGGGGCAGGCGGCGGCACGGACTGAGG
>NZ_JASKYR010000222.1:0-9339 GCF_041028215.1 Streptomyces flavofungini | reverse complement strand
ACGATGCCCAGCAGCAGGAGCAGTACGGGGTGCCCCGGCGACGGACCCCGTACTGCTCCTGCTGCTGGGCATCGTCGTCGCCCTGGTCCTGGGCGCCACGCTCTACCTGTGCCTGCGCCACCCCGCGCTGACGGGACCGGTCGGCGCGGTGGGCGGGGTGGCCTCGACACTGGTGGCCGCGTTCGCCGCGGCCTTCACTCTGCGCAGGCGCTGAGGCCGCACATCCACGAACAGAGGTGCACGGCAACGGGCCGGCCGGGACGCGGATGTCCCGGACGGCCCGTTGCCGGCCCGCCTACTTCTTGCGGCGGCGCAGCAGCCAGTAGGCGGCCAGGGCCGCGCCGCCGACGGCGAGCAGGGGAGTGCGGTTGTTGCGCACCGGCTCGGGCGCCTTGTCCTGCCAGAGCCGTTCGGCCTGGGCCGCCTTGGCCTTGGCCTGTTCCGCGGCCACGGCGGCCTTGTCCTTGAGCGGCTCGGGCAGCTTGTCCTGGAGGAGCTGCGCGGTTTCCGCGGCCTTGGCCTTCGTCTGCTCGGTCAGTTCCGCGGTCTTGGCCGTCGTCTGCTCCTTGAGCGCGGCGGCCTTCTCCTGCGCGCGGGCCTTGACGTCGCTCTTGTCGGCCAGCGCCTGCACCGTGTCGCCCAGTTCCTGGCGCGTCTGTGCGACCTGCTCGCGCAGCTCCTCGGGGCTCTCGGCGGTCGGCTTGTCGTGGGGCGGCTGCGTCATCGCTTGGCACTCTCCTTGATCTCGGCCACATCGGCTTTCACGCTTTCGATGGTCTGCTCGGGCGCGGGCGGCGCGGCCTGGCTGACCTCCTTCTTCCCTGTCAGCGCCAGCACCGCGGTGACCAGCCCGAAGACGGCCGTCACGATCAGCGCCGCCGCCCAGGTGGGCAACGGCACCGCCAGCGCGGCGATCAGGGTGATGAGCAGGGCCTGCAAGGTCAGGAACCCGGCCAGTCCTGCCCCGCCGAACAGGCCGCCTCCCTTGCCGTACCGCTTGCCCTTGTCCTTCATCTCCGCCTGCGCGAGGCGCATCTCCCCGCGCACCAGTTCCGTCAGCTGCTGCGAGGCCCGCTGCACCAGTTCACCGACGCGCTCCTCACCGGTGGCGCCCTGCCCTGTGGCGCGGGCGGCTGCCGGTCGGCCGCCTGTCTCGTCCATGGTTCATCTCCATCCTTTGTGACGTCGGCCGGGTACCCGCGCTTGAGGGGGACCAACGCCCCAGGCCACAGCGCTGCACACACCCTTCACAGGATCGAGCCAACTGGCTGGTACGGATCGCGGGCAACGGCTCGGACGGTCCGCCGTCAGTGCTCCGCCGTCACTGTTCAAGACGCTCGCGGTCCTCCTCGTCCCACGCGCGGGTGTCCCGGGGCGTGACATAGGGCTCCTGGCCGGGCGGCCAGCCTCCGGCGACGGCACGCTGGCGGGCCAGTTCCGCGTCGAACTCCAGGCCGAGCAGAACCGCGATATTGCTGATCCACAGCCACACCAGAAACACGATGACCCCGGCCAGCGTGCCGTAGGTCTTGTTGTACGAGGCGAAGTTGGCGACGTAGACGGCGAAGCCCGCCGAGGCGGCAATCCAGATCAACAGCGCCAGAGCACTGCCCGGCGTCACCCACTTCACGCCGCGCTGCTTCACGTTCGGTGTCGCCCAGAACAGGATGGCGATCATGATGGTCACCAGGACGATCAGCACCGGCCACTTCGCGTACGTCCACACGGTCAGCGCGGAGTCCCCGATCCCGAGCGCGTTTCCGGCCTGGCGGGCCAGGCTCCCGGTGAACACCACGATGAGCGCGCTGGCCACCGCGAGGATCAGCAGCACCACCGTCACGCCGAGCCGGACGGGCAGCACCTTCCACACCGGCCGGCCCTCGGGTATGTCGTAGACGGCATTGGCCGTGCGGATGAAAGCCGCTACGTAGCCCGAGGCGGACCACACCGCGAGCACGATACCGACCACGGCCATCACCGAGCCGATACCGGCGCGTTCCTGGAGCTGTCGCACCGCGTCGCTGATGATGTCGCGTGCGGACCCGGGGGCGAGCTTGTTGACGGTGTCCAGCACCTGGTCAGTCGCCGATTTCCCCGCGATGCTCAACAGCGAGACCAGCACCAGGAGTGCCGGGAACAGTGCCAGCACACCGTAGTACGTCAACGACGCGGCCCGGTCCGCCAGCTCATCGTCCTTGAACTCCTTCCCGGTCCCTTTCAGCACCGCCCACCAGGACTTCGGGGGCAGTTCCGTGGGTTGGTCCGGCTCCCGCCGCTCCACGGTCTCATCCGGGCCGGGCCTGTCCGGGCCCGGCGTATCGGCCGTCCCCTCGCGGGGGTGCGGCAGGCGTTCGGCGCTTCGCTTGGTCTCAGAGGTTTCTGCCATACCGGCCGGAGTATCCGCAGCTCACCCTTCCATGCCAGGTGTCCGGGATGTCGGCCGTTCGGGTGGGCCCACCACCGAGAACGTGAGGCACCGGCCTCGGCGTGGGACGGATAACCGCTGGGCGCGGTCTCCCGCGCCCGCGACGCTCACCGGTGTGATGTCGGCTGTGCCGCCACGCCGGTCCGAGAGAAAGCACATCCATGCGCAGACAACTGATACCTGCCGCCCTCCTGACCGCCGCGCTGTCCGTCCTCGCCGTGCCCCAGGCCGGTGCCGAGAGCGCCGTCGGCAGCCAGGACAGAATGTTCCTGACCCACATCCACCAGGGCAACCTCGCCGAGATCGCCGCGGGCCACGATGCCCGGCGGCACGCGACCACCGCCTGTGTGCGCGACGCCGGTGCGGTACTGGTGCGCGACCACTCCAAGCTGGACGCGGCAGGCAAGAAGCTCGCCGCCAAGCTGCACGTGAGACTGCCGTCCGCACCGTCCGCGAAGCAGCGGCAGCAACTGGAGTCCGTGCAGCGGAAGGCGGGCAGCCCGGCGTACGACAGGGCGTGGCTCACCGCTCAGGACGCGGCGCACCGCGAGACGCTCACGCTGCTCGACAAGGAGATCAGGCACGGGCGCAATGGCGAGGTCGTGGCCGCCGCCCGCACCGCCCGCCCGGTGGTCAAGAGCCACCTGGACATGGTCCGCGGTGGTACCTGCCACGCCGCTGGGTAGACCGGCGCTTCCCGGGCCGCTCGCCGTCGGGGGTGCCGCCCGTCCGGCTGCCGCGCACGCGCCGCCGCCGAGTGCAGCACCACTGACGGCGAGACCGGTCCGCTCCGCACTCCCGTCCTGAGGAAGGAGAGCCACCTGCCCGTACCGCCCCTGCCCATGGTGCCGACAGCGGTCACCACCGGGATCAACGGGGTCGGCCGGTCCGAGCAGGAGGATCTCGTCGCATCCGGCGTCGGGCCAGGTGGCGGCCCTGACCGTGGTTCCCTGACCATGGTTGGAGTGGCTGACCACCATCACCATCGGCGAAGCACTCGGCGTGACCGGCGAAGGCACCAGCCACCACGCCCAGACCTGACGACGTGACCGCCCTGTCGCCGTCGCGCTATCGGCGGATGACCGAGCGGATCCAGGAGAGCTGCTGGGAGACTTCCCCGGCCTCGGCGCTCTTCTCCCGGTCCGAACCGTTGAAGACGCCGATGAGGGTCTCCGTGCCGCGCGGGCCGACGGTCATCACCGGGCCTCCGGAGTCGCCCCCGGCGGGAATCCCGCGGACCTTCTTCATGCAGAAGTCGGGGCCGCCCGGCGCGGTGTGGCCCGCGCACAGGGGGTCGTCGGCCCGCACGACCTTCAGGTCCGACTGCTTGAGGACGGGGGACTGGCACGCGCTCTCGTCCGTGGTGCACGTCGCGCCCCATCCGTACTGCCGTACGGCCTGGCCGCGTTTGACGCCGACCTTGGACAGGCGTGCCGTCCTGACGTTCATCGGGTCGACCTTGATGAGCATCATGTCGGCGTGCGCGCTGCCCACGCGCTTGCGGGGGATGGGGTGCACCGTCTTGCCCCGGCGCATGTCGAGATTGCCGACCCGGAAGGAGATCCGCCGGTCGGGCACGGGCTGGGCCTGCTCGTAGAAGCAGTGCGAGGCGGTGAGAATCCACTGGCGGGCCACCGCCGTGCCGGTGCACGCCGGTTTGCCGTCGACGAGCATGCGTACGGCCCAGGGACCGTAGGTGCTCTTCGATCCGCCGATGACGGCGGAGGCCGGAGTGGATGCCATCACCGAGCCCACGATGAGCGCCAGGGCGGTCAGCAGCAGTACGCGAATGCGACGCGCCATGCAGAACAACTCCTCTCAAGGGGGACAGCAGTACAGATAGGTAGAGACCCCGGCGAGCGAAAGGGTTCCGCGTCGCCCTGCACCGTGCGCCGCGGGACGCGCGGGCTAGCGACGCGGGGGCGGTTGACGCGGTCGGTCCGGTTCGGCGTCGTCGGCCCGGTCCTCCGGCTGCCGGGCCGGATCACTCCGCCAGGCCCTGCGCATCTCCCGCCAGGCGGTTCCGGCCTGCCGCAACTTGTTGAGCAGCATGGTGAACAGCTCGGTGGCCCCGAGCAGGCCGATCAGCACCAGGACGAGCACGAACTCGGCAGCGTGGACGGCCTCGGCGGCGCTCACCGCGCACCGCCGTTGTCCTGGAGCCTCCGGGGCCCCCGGAATTGAGGTCGAAGGGGAAACGATCTGCGGGCGGCGATGGAAGGATGACTCATCCTTGTACTCCTGCGAGTCGGGCGGCGACCGGTGCGCCGTTCTTACGGCAGAGTCGTCCAAGGGCCGGGCGCTGCTGAAGCGCAGCAGGAGAGGGAAGCACTGCCGATCGTGGGCAGCAGGGGAGCAGTGGTGTGAGCGACTCAGCAGAGGTGGAGCTGTCGGGGGCGTCCGTTCCGGCGGCCCGTGGCGATGGCGCGGAAGAGTTGTCGCGTGTCCTCAGGGAGGAGACGGACCATGTCGCGCAGCAGTTCGGGTCCGCGTTGCGCGTGCTCGTCGTGCGCGTACAGAAGCTGGGCATATCGCAGAACCAGCTCGGCCGCCGCCTCCATGTCACCAGCGGCACGCTGTCGAAGTACGTGACGGGGGAGCGCGTACCGGACTGGGACTTCGTCGAGGCCTTCCTGAAGCAGGTACGCAAGATCACCAGGCAGTCTCTCGACGAGTCCGCCTACGACGAACTGCGTGCCCTGCATGAGCGCGCACTGTTCCTGCGCCATCCGCAGCGTCATGACGTACAGCGCATCACCGAGGCCCTGGAGACCTCCGAGTTGCAGCTCGCCGAGACGAAGCTGCGGGAAACCGAGCTCGAACAGCGGGCGCGGCGCCTCCAGGAGCGGCTGGACGCCCTGAGCGCGGAGCAGGTCCGCGAGCGGGAGCAGCACGAGGCGGAGCAGGACAAGCTGCGCCAGGAGTTGAAGGCCACCGGCGCGCGCGTCGAGGAGCTGCGGCAGAGGTGCGCCGACCTGGAGGAGCGGCTGGACAGGGCGCTGGAGCGAGCTGCCGCCGCCGAACGGACGGAATCGGCCGAGCCGCTGGTGCCGACGAGTCCGTCGGACGATCGCGAGTTCGGTCCTGATCAGGTGGCGCTGCTGGAGACCCTGGTCGAGGCGTACGCACAGGCGCGGACCGAGGAGGAGCGCGCCACGGTGTACGGGCGGCTCAGGGAACTGCCCTGCTATGCCGCGGCGGCGGCGCTGGCGCTGCTGGACCGCAAGCACCCGGATGTGGACGCCCGCGCTTTCGCGACGGCGGCCGTGAGCGGCAGGCCGCAGCCCGGACAGATGCGTGACGCGATCATCTGGTTCTACCGCCAGTTGCCCATGGACGCCGCCAAGCGTCTGACGCGCCTGGTCACGCTGGGCATGTGGCTCCAGACCGTCCCCAAGGTCCTGGAGTCCCTGACCCGGACGCGCGGGGCGGAGACGGCACTGGCCGCCGTCGCGGAAGCGGCGTGCAACGACCGCGGCGACTTCGGAAGCATCGTGCGGATCACTCCCCAGGCGCTGTATCCCGTGCTGGCGGTGTCCATCTCCGACGCCGCGCTGGTCCGAGAGGTGCACGCGTGCGAACAAGCGCTGCGTAAGGCCGAGCGGAGCTCGGACAAGCAGGCGGTCCGCAATGCACGGGGGCCGCTTGTCGCGACGTTGGGCATCCTGACGTCCAGCCCTCCGCCGTCGGCCGCCGAGCGACTCCTGTGGCTCGCACCTCCCTTGCAGGATCTGGCGGCCGAGCAAGCCGCCGCGGTACCCACGGGTGCCACAGAGCCCTTGCGGCGGGTCGCCCAGATCGCGACGCACCTGCGCCGGATGCAGGCCGGACAGGGCCTGGGCGACCGGGATCTGGCCGCCCACCTGCTGCGACACGTGGTGCTGAAGACCAAGGACCCCGTGGCGGCAGCGGACTTTCTCAGCCTCTGGGAGGCGGAGGCCCTGCACGAGGACGAAGGCGTGACGACAGCCGATCGCCAACTGGTCCTGTCGACGATCCTGCGCGAGCACACCTTGGACGCGGTGATCCAGCTCGTGACCCACCATGTGGCGCTTCCTCCCGGAAGCACCGATTTCGTATGGCTGCCGGAGCGGCTGGAGCTCTGGCAACAGGCCGTTGATCAACTCCCCGCGCTGAAGCGCAGACCACTGGTTCGCGCCCTCCGCGGCATGCCCCGGTCGGCCGCGCCGGGCGCCTGAGACGACGCGAGCGGCGCGCCCGCGACAGCCGGAGTGCCCCTCGCGAGCGGCGCGCACCGCAGCAGCCGGAGTGCCGCGACCCGAAGGCCCGGCGGCAGCCCGGACTACCGGGAGCCTGCCACGGGCCGCCGCTTGTAGAAGGACTCCTCCAGGTAGGCGGTCTCGTGGGGCTGGTAGGGGTCCTCCAAGCAGGCTGCCTCGTCCTCGTCGAGGTCGACGTCCACCGCGGCGACCGCGTCGGCCAGTTGGGCCGGTTTGGTGACCCCGACGACGGGCGAGGTCACCGCCGGGTTGCGCATGACCCAGGCCAGCGCGACCTGGGCCGGGGACAGACCCCGCTCGCCCGCGATCTCGTGGACACGCTCGGCCACTGCCTGGTCCCCGTCGCGGTAGAGGATCTTGCCGCCCTCGTCGGTCCCGGCCCGCGCGGTGGCGGCGTCCCGGGCGCGCGCCAGCCTGCCCCGCGCCAGGGGGCTCCACGGGATCACACCGATGCCCTGGTCGGCGCAGAGCGGGAACATCTCCCGCTCCGCCTCTCGGTGGATGAGGTTGTAGTGGTCCTGCATCGACACGAACCGGGTCCAGCCGTTCAGGTCGGCCAGGTACAGGGGCCTTGGCGAACTGCCAGGCGTACATGGAAGAAGCTCCGATGTATCGGACCTTCCCGGACCTGACCACGTCGTGCAGCGCCTCAAGGGTTTCCTCGATCGGGGTGTCGTAGTCCCAGCGGTGGATCTGGTACAGGTCGATGTAGTCGGTGCCCAGTCGCTTCAGGGAGGCGTCGAGCTCGGCGAAGATCGCCTTGCGGGACAGCCCGGCGCCGTTCGGGCCGGGGCGCATCCGCATCCAGACCTTGGTGGAGAGAACGACCTCCTCGCGCCGGGTGAAGTCCTTGACCGCCTGGCCGACGATCTCCTCGTTGCTTCCGGCGCTGTACCCATTGGCCGTGTCGAGGAAGTTGACGCCGCTTTCGAGGGCCTGCTTGATGATCTCCCGGCTGGCGTCCGCGCCCAGCGACCAGGGCTCGCCGCCCCGGTCCGGCTCGCCGAAGCTCATGCAGCCGAGGGCGATGGCGGAGACTTCAAGGCCGGTCGTTCCGAGTCTGATGTATCGCATGCTGCCGAACGTAGGAGCTGGAGTGCGCTGCAACGCACATACGTCTCGGTCCGCATGCTGGAGGCGTGGGGGCGCGGTGGGCTGCCGATCCCGTCGAAGACACCGGCACGGCACCTGTCACCCGACCCCGACGCGACCCTGACGTTCGGCGAGCAGCCGCCCGCGGTGGCCTCTGCGGCGGAAGTAGGTGACCAGGGCGACGATGGTCCCGGTGCCGATGCCGAGCAGCGGAAGGAGGACGGCCAGCATCAGCCAGCCTCCCAAGCTGACGAGGCCTCCCGCGTCCCCGATGGCGAACCGGGACGGCGCGTTCCGGGAGGTGCAGGTGACCTCGTAGCCGCCCGCCCGTGACACGGAGATGGTGTGGAGCGGGTTCCATGTCGCATCGCGGGTGAGGAACACGTCGATGCCCGGATCGGTGAGACGGGGGTCGCCCGGGCCGGTGATGCGGCATGCCTGGTCGGATGCCGCGCTGAACTCCTCGTCCCTGATCCAGATCGCTTTCTCGTCTTCCGGGCCGAGCCGCAGTGTGACGGTGTCACCGCTCGTGAACTGGCTGCCCGTATCCACCGCGTCGATCGCGTCCTTGAACCGGTACACGCCGATGGCCACACCCAGCACGATCAGCACGACCGTGATCGCGGCCGCGATCGCATACCAGTGACGGCCGGGTCTGAGCTCGTTCGCCGGTATCCGCGGCGACGGTGAGGGCTGGGAAGGCTGCATCGGCACACCTTAGATCAGCCGTAACGCGTGCTAACGGCTTCGTCCCTCACGTCGGCCGCTGCGGCCCCCCGCCGCACCCGAGCCGAAGGTGGTGTTGCCGGTGACGACGCGGGCGTGCCCGATGAGCCGGTCCTCGATGTCCTGGGCGGTGGCGCTGCCGACCAGCAGGTCCATCGCGTAGCCGTCCTCCAGGGCCACGAAGGAGCGCCCCAGGGCGCGGGCATCCCCGATCAGTGCGAAGTCGCCGCTCGCCTGCCCGAGTTCGAGCACCTGGCGGTACAGCTCGCTCTGCTGGTCGGCGAACAGGCTCTGGCGGTGTGCGGCACTGGTGTTGCGCAGCGCCACGGGGAACAGCTCGAAGAGCAGGCGGGTGCTCTGCTCTCTCTCCCCGGGCCACGGCACGCCGGAATGGATGCAGGCACGCAGTTGGGCCACCGGGCCGTCCGCCGCCGCGATGGCCTCTTCGCGGCTGACGAAGTAGGTCGCCGCGCTGCGCTCGAAGACCGCGGCGAACAGTTCCTGGATGTCGGCGTAGTAGTAGAGCACCGAGGCGGGGGTGACACCGGCGGCCTTCGCGACGTCGCGCAGCTTGGTGGCCGTGGCCCCGAGTTCCACCACGGTCCTGGCGGTCGCGTCGATCAGTTGGGCGCGGCGTTCCGCCTGGTTCCTGGGTCGAGCCATGGCTGACATGCTCGCACACCCGGTACGGCGGGCCGGACGTTCGTGTGCGGGGTCCGGTGCTTACCGCCTCCTGGTTCCGCCCACCGCCTCCTGGGTCCGGTGCGCACCGCCTCCCCGGCCTGCGGTGCCCACCCTCTCCCTGCCTCCGGTGCCCATCGTCTCCCGGTCGCAGTGCCCACCACCCCCTGGGCC
>NZ_JASKYR010000221.1:0-10421 GCF_041028215.1 Streptomyces flavofungini | reverse complement strand
GAGGTGACTGGTACTAATAGGCCGAGGGCTTGTCCTCAGTTGCTCGCGTCCACTGTGTTGGTTCTGAAACCACGAACGACCCCATGCATGGTCACGCATGGTGCGGTTGTCAGTTTCATAGTGTTTCGGTGGTCATAGCGTGAGGGAAACGCCCGGTTACATTCCGAACCCGGAAGCTAAGCCTCATAGCGCCGATGGTACTGCAGGGGGGACCCTGTGGGAGAGTAGGACGCCGCCGAACTCCTTTTATAGCCGCGGTCCCTGGATTCAATTCCAGGGACCGCGGCTTTTTGCGTTTTTGGCGACTGGGAGCGGCTACCCCTCACGTACCGACGTGTTGCGACTGAGGGTAAGGTCAGGGGGCATCGTCGGTTCTTATCCACAGGAGGCCCCCGGGTGGAGGTCCAGGAGACACGCGTCCAGACGGACCGTGTCCTCACCATCCCGAACATCCTCAGCATGGCACGCCTCGTCGGCGTACCCCTCTTCCTGTGGTTGATCCTCAGGCCGGAGTTCGGAGGGCCCAAGAGCGACGGTTGGGCGCTGCTCGTGCTCGCGCTGAGCGGCGTCAGTGACTATCTCGACGGCAAGCTCGCCCGCCGCTGGAACCAGATCAGCAGCCTGGGCCGACTCCTCGACCCCGCCGCCGACCGGCTCTATATCCTCTCGACGCTCGTCGGCCTGACGTGGCGGGAGATTCTTCCGCTCTGGCTGACCGGTGCGCTGCTCCTGCGCGAGCTGGTCCTCCTGGTGATGGTCTGGATCCTCCGGCGCCACGGCTATCCGCCGCCCCAGGTGAACTTCCTGGGCAAGGCCGCCACCTTCAACCTGATGTACGCCTTTCCACTACTGCTGCTCAGTGACGGAAGCGGATGGATCGCTTCTCTCGCCGCCATTTTCGGATGGGCGTTCGCAGGTTGGGGTACAACGCTGTATTGGTGGGCAGGAATCCTGTATGTGGTTCAGGTCCGCCGACTTGTCAAGGTGGACAGCATGACCGATTGAGCCCGCCGACTGGGCGGCCGTAGAGGCGCGAAGGCCCGCACCCGACTCAGCGGGCCTGACACGGTGGGCTTGTCGGCAAGATCGTCGTCTCTAAGGAGGACGTTTCCGACATGAAGGCCGTCGTAATGGCCGGTGGTGAGGGTACACGCCTTCGCCCGATGACCTCCAGCATGCCCAAGCCGCTCCTCCCGGTGGCCAACCGCCCCATCATGGAGCACGTGCTTCGCCTGCTGAAAAGGCATGGGCTCACCGAGACCGTAGTGACAGTTCAGTTCCTGGCATCGCTGGTCAAGAACTACTTCGGCGACGGCGAAGAACTAGGCATGGAGCTCACGTATGCCAATGAGGAGAAGCCGCTCGGCACCGCGGGCAGCGTGAAGAACGCCGAGGAAGCGCTGAAGGACGATGCTTTCCTCGTCATCTCCGGTGACGCGCTCACCGACTTCGACCTCACCGAGCTGATTAACTTCCACAAGGAAAAGGGTGCGCTCGTCACCGTCTGTCTGACGCGCGTACCGAATCCGCTGGAGTTCGGCATCACCATTGTCGACGAAGAAGGAAAGGTCGAGCGCTTCCTTGAGAAGCCGACCTGGGGGCAGGTCTTCTCCGACACGGTGAACACGGGCATCTACGTGATGGAGCCCGAGGTCTTCGACTACGTGGAGGCCGATACGTCGGTCGACTGGTCCGGTGACGTCTTCCCGCAGCTGATGAAGGAAGGCAAGCCCATCTACGGCTACATCGCCGAGGGCTACTGGGAGGACGTCGGCACGCACGAGAGCTACGGCAAGGCCCAGGCCGACGTCCTGGAGGGCAAGGTCGACGTCGAGCTCGACGGCTTCGAGATCTCGCCCGGCGTCTGGGTCGCCGAAGGCGCGGAGGTGCACCCCGACGCCGTGCTGCGCGGGCCCCTGTACATCGGGGACTACGCGAAGGTCGAGGCCAACGCCGAGATCCGGGAGCACACCGTGATCGGCTCGAACGTGGTCGTGAAGAGCGGCGCGTTCCTGCACAAGGCCGTCGTCCACGACAACGTCTACATCGGGCAGCACTGCAACCTGCGCGGCTGTGTGGTCGGCAAGAACACCGACATCATGCGGGCCGCCCGGATCGAGGACGGCGCCGTCATCGGCGACGAGTGCCTCGTCGGTGAAGAATCGATCGTTCAGGGCAATGTGCGGGTCTACCCGTTCAAGACGATCGAGGCGGGCGCGTTCGTCAACACGTCGGTCATCTGGGAGTCGCGCGGTCAGGCTCATCTGTTCGGTGCGCGCGGCGTCTCGGGAATCCTGAACGTGGAGATCACGCCCGAGCTGGCCGTGCGCCTGGCCGGGGCGTATGCCACGACGCTGAAGAAGGGCTCGACCGTCACGACCGCGCGTGACCACTCCCGTGGTGCGCGTGCCCTCAAGCGGGCAGTGATCTCGGCTCTCCAGGCCAGCGCCATCGACGTGCGCGACCTGGAGAACGTGCCGCTGCCGGTGGCGCGGCAGCAGACGGCCAGGGGCAGCGCCGGCGGCATCATGATCCGTACCACGCCCGGGGTGCCCGACTCCGTCGACATCATGTTCTTCGACGGTCAGGGAGCGGACCTCTCGCAGGCCAGCCAGCGGAAACTGGACCGGGTGTACGCGCGCCAGGAGTACCGGCGTGCGTTCCCCGGCGAGATCGGTGACCTGCACTTCCCGTCCAGCGTCTACGACTCCTACACCGGGTCCCTGCTGCGGAATGTCGACACCACCGGGGTGGCCGAATCCGGTCTGAAGGTCGTCGTCGACGCCTCGAACGGCAGCGCGGGCCTCGTGCTGCCCAGCCTCCTCGGCAAGCTCGGGGTGGACGCGCTGACGATCAACCCGGGTCTCGACGAGTCGCGCCCCACCGAGACCGCTGACGCGCGCAGGTCCGGGCTCGTGCGGCTCGGCGAGATCGTGGCCTCGGCGCGGGCCGCCTTCGGCGTGCGCTTCGACCCGGTCGGCGAGCGGCTCTCGCTGGTGGACGAGAAGGGGCGGATCGTCGAGGACGACCGGGCCCTCCTCGTCATGCTCGACCTGGTGGCCGCCGAGCGGCGCAGCGGGCGGGTGGCACTGCCGGTGACGACGACGCGCATCGCCGAGCAGGTCGCGGCGTACCACGGCACGCAGGTGGACTGGACGACCACGTCGCCGGACGACCTGACGCGCGTCGGACGCGGTGAGTCGACCATCTTCGGCGGTGACGGGCGCGGTGGGTTCGTGGTGCCCGAGTTCAGCAGTGTGTTCGACGGTACAGCCGCGTTCGTGCGGCTCGTCGGCCTGGTGGCGCGTACGCAGCTCACGCTGAGCCAGATCGACGCGCGCATTCCGCGCGCCCACGTCCAGCGGCGTGATCTCGCGACGCCGTGGGCCGTCAAGGGCCTCGTGATGCGGCGCGTGGTGGAGGCGGCCGGGGACCGGTCCGTGGACACCACCGACGGCGTGCGGGTCGTGGAGGCCGACGGCCGGTGGGTGCTCGTGCTGCCCGACCCGGCCGAGGCCGTCACCCATCTGTGGGCCGAGGGCCCCGACGACGCGTCGGCCCAGGCGCTGCTCGACGAGTGGGCGGCCGTGGTGGACAGCGCGGGGCACTAGCCACGCGCGCGTGCACGTACGCCCAGCCACGCGCGCGTGCCGGTCAGCACCACAACCGGTGCTGACCGGCACGCCGGTGGGGCCATTCGGAGGTAGCGCCCGCGACGTGCGACGATGTGCGGCATGCCGCAGCAGCCCCCCTTTCGGAGCACCCCTTCGCGCCCCCGGCGCCCGGACGCCTCCATGTCGCTGCTCACCACCGTCATGGACCACAGCCTGGACGAGGGCTACGCGGAGGCGGCAGCCCGGAAGAAGGCCAGGGGGGACAGCGGCGTGCCGCGCCCGCTGCGCGCCAAGCTAGGGCTCGCGGCGGGGCTCGTGCTCGCCGCCCTGGTGGTCACGGTGGGCGCCGCGGAGGCGCGGATAGCGGCCCCTGTGGTCGCCAAGGAGCGTGAGGAGCTCATCGACCGCGTCGAGGACGCGACGGCCGGGGCGGACAAGCTAGAGGACGACGTGGACGAGCTCCGCGACGACGTGGGCGAACGGCAGGAAGCCGCGCTGCGGGAGCACGGCGGCAGCAAGGGCGAGCTGGTCGGCCTCCTCTCCGGCGCGACCGAGGTGCACGGCCCCGGTGTGCGGCTCGTCGTGGACGACAAGAAGCAGGCGGACCAGGGCGGCGGCGGGCCGCGGGAGAGCGCGGACTTCTCCGACACCGGGCGGGTGCGCGACCGCGACATGCAGCGCGTCGTCAACGGGCTGTGGGAGTCGGGGGCCGAGGCGATCGCCATCAACGACCAGCGGCTCACCGCGCTGTCGGCGATCAGGGCCGCGGGTGACGCCATACTGGTCGACAACAGGCCGCTGGTGCCGCCGTATACGGTGCTCGCGGTGGGGGACGGGAAACGTTTGAGCGCCCGGTTCCAGAACAGCCACGACGGTCAGTATCTGCACGCGTTGCAGGAGAACTTCGGCATCCGGACCAGCATCTCCGTGTCGGACGAGCTCCGGTTGCCCGCGGCGCCGAGCGTGACCGTACGTACAGCAGAGCCGAAGGCAGGAAAGGGCACATCGTGATCGCCGTACTGGGCCTCGTCGTGGGAGTCGTGGCCGGATTGTTGGTTCGGCCCGAGGTTCCGGCGGTGGTCGAGCCGTATCTGCCGATCGCCGTGGTCGCGGCCCTCGACGCCGTGTTCGGCGGGCTGCGCGCGATGCTCGACGGCATCTTCGACGACAAGGTCTTCGTGGTGTCGTTCCTGTCGAACGTGGTGGTGGCCGCGCTGATCGTCTTCCTGGGCGACAAGCTGGGTGTCGGCGCCCAGTTGTCCACGGGCGTCGTCGTGGTCCTCGGCATCCGGATCTTCTCCAACGCCGCCGCGATCCGCCGGCACATCTTCAGGGCGTGACGCCGATGAGCGCTGACGAGAAGCCCGAGTACCCCCGCCGCGAGGAACTTCCCGCGGAGGTGCCCGCGAGCGAGCCGGAGGCACCCGCTGAGCCCGTCCGCGCGGAGCCGCGGCTCACCGGCCGCCAGCGGCTGGCGAAGGGCCTCTGGCCGCCCCGCGTGACGCGGCCCCAACTGATCGTGGCCCTGCTGCTGTTCGTGCTCGGGCTCGGTCTGGCCATCCAGGTGCGGTCCAACAACGACAGCAGCGCGCTGCGCGGCGCGCGGCAAGAAGATCTTGTACGCATCCTCGATGAACTGGATGACCGTACTCAGCGTCTGGAAGAGGAGAAGCGGCGCCTCGAGGAGCAGCGGACCGGGCTGGAGAACAGCTCGGACCAGGCCGAGGAGGCGCGCAAGCAGACGCTTGAGAGGGAACGGCAACTCGGCATCCTGGCGGGCACGGTGGCGGCCCAGGGGCCGGGCATCCGGCTGGCCATCGAGGACAAGAAGGGGGCGATCGAGGCGGACATGCTGCTCGACGCCATTCAGGAGCTGCGCGCCGCGGGCGCGGAGGCGATCCAGATCAACGACGTACGTGTGGTGGCCAGCACCCATCTTTCGGACGCCGGAGGCGGCGGGGTGAGGGTGGACGGCCGCGAGGTCCACGCGCCGTACCTCTTCAAGGTGATCGGCAAGCCGCAGGACCTCGAGCCCGCGCTGAACATTCCGGGAGGTGTGGTGCAGACTCTGGAGAAGGAGCAGGCCACGGTCGTCGTGACCCGCTCGGAGAAGATCGTCGTGAGCGCCTTGCGACCCGCGAAGCAGCCTGACTACGCTCGGTCGTCGTCGCAGTGAGCCGCGGGCGCATGGGGGCCGCGCGGCAAGGGCATGAGGTTGCGGGGGGTCGGCGCACCGGAAGCACGGTGCGTGGTGGAAACTGTTTGGTGGATTCGGACGTTGTCAGGGTGTCCGGTTCGCCGATGAGTGCCGGTGTGTGCAATCAGGGTTCGTCCTGCCCCACGGGCGGGTCTGTTTCGGTCAAGGGGAATCGCCCGTGAAGTTGTTTGCGAAGTTGTTCGGCAAGAGTGCACGTGAGGACAGCGGCAATCCCGCCACTGCCCGTCACCGTGCCCCGCGTCATGGAGAGGCCGAGGAGCAGGGCGGAGAGCGCCCCATGTTCCGCGATCAGGTCGCTGGTCCGGGTGGAGACATTTCGGGCGGACAGGGCGCGTCGTCTGTTGACCCTGCCGGTCCCGGCCGCATAGGTTTCGGAGAACCGTCAACCTCAGGTGCGGGTGGTGGATTCAGCCCCGACCCGTACGCGTCGAACGCCCCAGCGGGGCAGCCGCGGCAGGAGGATCCGTCCATGGCCCTGGTGTGTACGAGGTGCGGTAACCGCAATGCCGAGGCGAGCCGCTTCTGCTCCAACTGCGGTGCGCCGCTGCGGGCGGGGGCCGCGCCGGAGCGCGCGTCCGAGACGACCTCCACGATCTCCATCTCGGGCCTTGAGGCCTACGACGCGGAGGCGACGGGCACCAATCCGTCCCCTGCCCTCTCCCCGGAGGCGCAGGCCGCCGTCGACGCACTGCCGCTGGGCTCGGCGCTCCTCGTGGTGCGCCGCGGGCCGAACTCGGGCAGCCGTTTCCTGCTCGACGGAGAGCTGACCACGGCGGGCCGTCACCCGCAGAGCGACATCTTCCTCGACGACGTGACGGTGTCACGGCGTCACGTGGAGTTCCGTCGCGTCCAGGACGGTTCCTTCACCGTCGCCGACGTGGGCAGCCTCAACGGCACGTATGTCAACCGGGAGCGCATCGACTCGGTCGCGCTGTCGAACGGCGACGAGGTGCAGATCGGTAAGTACCGCCTGGTGTTCTACGCGAGCCAGCGGAGCGTCGGCATCTGACCCACACCCGGACGGCGTCCGGGGCACCCCCATGGAAGGTCCATGCTGCAAACACCGAGGGGCGGTGCCGACACCGGCACCGCCGCGGACCGTCGGCTGATGAGCATCGGTACCGTGCTGAACACGCTGCGTGACGAGTTCCCCGAGGTCACGATCTCCAAGATCCGTTTCCTGGAGTCCGAGGGGCTCATCGAGCCGCAGCGCACCCCTTCCGGATACCGGAAGTTCAGCCCGGAAGACGTCGAGCGTCTCGGCCACGTCCTGCGGATACAGCGGGACCACTACCTGCCGCTCAAGGTCATCCGTGAGTATCTCGACGCGCTGGAGCGCGGCGAGCGGGCCCCGCTGCCCTCTCTGGGGCGTCAGCGGGGTCCGGGCGACGCCGGGAGCCTGGAGGAGCTGGAAGGCCCCACGGCGGCCCGTGTGGGCCGTGACGAACTGCTCGCCCTCGCCGAGATCGACGAGGAGCAGCTCGCGGAGTGGGAGACGTACGGACTGGTCGTGCGGCTCCCGGACGGCGGGTACGACGCCGAGGCGGTCACGGTGGCCTCGCTCGTCGTCGAGCTCGGCAGGTTCGGGATCGAGCCACGCCATCTGCGCGCCATGAAGTCGGCCGCGGAGCGGGAGGCGGGGCTCGTCGACCAGGTCGTCGCGCCGCTGCGGCGGCACCGCAATCCGCAGACCAGGGCGCACGCCGAGGCGCGCACCAAGGAGCTCGCGGGCCTCACGGGAAAGCTGCACTCAGCGCTGGTGCAGACCGCCCTCGGGGTCCGACTGCCGTGATCAGCCGGGCGTCCCCGGACGCCCGGCGGGCCCGCCCGCGCCGTACTCGGCGGGTGCCCGACTACCCAAACCTGCCGACCACGTCCTAGGGTTGCTGTGTGAACGAGCTCGACGTCGTAGGTGTCCGGGTCGAAATGCCCTCCAACCAGCCGATCGTGCTCCTGCGTGAAGTGGGAGGCGACCGGTACCTCCCCATCTGGATCGGACCAGGTGAGGCGACCGCCATCGCCTTCGCGCAGCAGGGCATGGCCCCCGCACGGCCGCTGACGCACGACCTTTTCAAGGACGTGCTCGAAGCAGTGGGCCAGGAGCTCTCCGAAGTGCGCATCACGGACCTGCGGGAAGGGGTCTTCTACGCAGAGCTGGTCTTCGCCAGCGGCGTGGAGGTGAGCGCGAGGCCGTCCGACGCCATAGCGCTGGCCCTGCGCACGGGTACGCCGATCTACGGCAGCGACGGTGTCCTCGACGACGCCGGTATCGCGATCCCGGACGAGCAGGAGGACGAAGTGGAGAAGTTCCGCGAGTTCCTCGACCAGATCTCTCCCGAGGACTTCGGCACCAACAGCCAGTGAGCCGCTTCCGGCGGCCGGCTCCGGCCCATTCGGCTAGCCTTTCCCCGCGGCGAGATACGGGAAACCACTCTCAGGGTGATTATCACTCGGCGTGGCGAGTGTGGCGATCGTTGACGAGCCCCCGGTGACTGCCTACCGTCGAGAAGGCAGGTCAAGGACGGAGGTCGGCGTGAGAAGCAGCGGCGACGGTACGGCGGTGGGCGGCCCGTACCCGTTTTACGGCGGCGCGGCCGATCACTCTCCGAAACGACCGATGGCGGTCCAGGGGAGCGGGGACGCTACGTCAGAGAAATCCGAGCAGATCGGGTACCGGGGGCCGACGGCCTGCGCGGCGGCGGGCATCACGTACCGCCAACTGGACTACTGGGCCCGTACGGGCCTGGTCGAACCCAGTGTGCGGGCCGCGGGTGGCTCCGGGACCCAGCGGCTCTACAGCTTCCGGGACGTCGTCGTCCTGAAGATCGTCAAGCGGCTGCTCGACACCGGGGTGTCGTTGCAGAACATCCGGACGACGGTGCAGCACCTGCGGCAGGGCGGCTTCCGTGACCTTGAGCGGATGACGCTGATGAGCGACGGCGCCACGGTCTACGAGTGCACTTCGCCCGGCGAGGTCCACGAGCTGCTCCAGGGCGGCCAGGGGGTCTTCGGGATCGCCGTGGGCGTGGTGTGGCGGGATGTCGAGGCGGCCCTGTCGCAACTGCACGGGGAGCGTGTCGACACCGGGGAGACCCTCATCGGGCACAACCCCGCCGACGAGCTGGCCAGGCGGCGCAACAGGGCGGTCTGAGCGCCGGGCGGGGCATTGTCAGTGGCGTAGGGCAGCATCGGTGTCGTGAGAAGCGCGCCGACGATCCTGCATCTGGACATGGATGCCTTCTACGCGTCCGCGGAGCAGGCGGCGAAGCCCAGTCTGCGCGGAAAGGCCGTGGTGGTGGGCGGTCTGGGCCCGCGCGGCGTGGTGGCCACGGCGTCCTATGAGGCGCGGCGGTTCGGTGTGCACTCCGCGATGCCGATGGGCCAGGCGCGCAGACTCGCGCCGAACGCGGCCTATCTGGTGCCGCGCTTCGGTCTCTACCGCGAGATCAGCGAGCAGGTGATGGGCCTGCTGCGGGGGCTGTCACCGCTGGTGGAGCCGCTTAGCCTGGACGAGGCCTTCGTGGACCTGGAGGCGGGCGGTGTCGCGGACGACGCGGCGTCGGCGCGGGCCGTGGGGGAGCGGCTGCGGGCGGACATCAAGGCGGTGACCGGGCTGACGGGCTCGGTGGGGCTCGCGGTCTCCAAGATGCTGGCGAAGATCGCCTCGGAGGAGGCGAAGCCGGACGGTCTCGTGCTGATCGCGCCGGGCACGGAGCGTGCGCTGCTCGGGCCGATGCCGGTGCGGACGCTGCCCGGGGTGGGCCCCGCGACGGGAGACCATCTGCGGCGGGCCGGGATCACCACGGTCGAGGAGATCGCCGAGGCCGGTGAGGACGAGCTCGTGCGGCTGCTCGGCAAGGCGCACGGAGTCTCGCTCTTCGCGATGGCCCTCGCGCACGACGAGCGCCCGGTGGTGGCCGAGCGGGACACGAAGTCGGTGAGCGTCGAGGACACCTACGACGTGGACATCCACGACCGGGTGCGGGTCAGGACGGAGGTGGCGCGCCTGGCCGACCGGTGCGTGCAGCGGCTGCGGGCGGCCGGGCACTCCGGGCGCACCATCGTGCTCAAGGTGCGGCGCTTCGACTTCTCGACCCTGACGCGGTCCGAGACGCTGCGCGGGCCCACGGACGACCCCGGGGTGGTCAGGGAGGCCGCGGCGCGCCTGCTGGAGTCCGTGGACACCACGGGCGGCGTGCGGCTGCTCGGCGTGGGCGTCACGGGGCTGGCCGACTATACGCAGGAAGACCTGTTCGCGCAGGCCGCCGAGGCCGCGGCGGGCGCGGAGGCCGCCGTCGGGCCCTCCGGTGGCGAGGTGGCGGACCCGGAGCCGGGGGAGGACCTCATCGGCCCGGAGACGGAGCCCGCCGACGTGCCGGTGCCTCCGGCGGAGCGCCGCTGGGCGGCGGGCCACGACGTGCGGCAMGCCGAGTACGGGCACGGCTGGGTGCAGGGCAGCGGCCTGGGCCGGGTGACGGTGCGCTTCGAGACGCCGCGGTCGGAGCCGGGGCGGGTGCGGACGTTCCGGACGGACGATCCGGACCTGGAGCCCGCGGAGCCGCTGCCACTGGTGGACAGGGAGTGAGATG
>NZ_JASKYR010000220.1:0-11904 GCF_041028215.1 Streptomyces flavofungini | reverse complement strand
ACCCCACACACATCCACCCACTCACCCACTCACCGAAGGACGTCATGGAGACCTACGAACTCGAAGCACTGGAAGCGGTGACCACACGTCCCGCGCGTGCCTACAAGACCCTCACGGCCGAACGGATCACCCCCGTACTCGGCGCCGAGATCTCCGGCGTCGACCTGTCGGAGGAACTCTCGGCGGAGCAGCGCGCGGAGATCGTCACCGCGTTCCACGACCACCATGTCCTCGTGTTCCGCGATCAGACGATCACCGTCGAGGACCACAAACGGTTCGCCTCCGTCTTCGGTGAGCCGCGTCCGGTCAACCCGCCGCCGCCCGAGGGCGACCCGCACGTCCTGGAGATCCGCACCACCTCCGCCGCGGCGAACGTGGCGGGCAACGGCTGGCACGCCGACGGCACGGCGGACGCCGAACCGTCGCTGGGCTCGATGCTCTACATCACCGAGATCCCGGAGCCGGGCTGCGGCGGTGACACCCTCTTCGCCAACATGCACCTGGCCTACGAGATGCTCTCCCCGGCCATGCGCTCCCTCCTCGACCCGCTCACCGCCATCCACGACGGAGCCCAGGCCCTCCAGGGATACGTGCCGCCCGCGGACTACGTCATCCCCAGGAGCGAGCACCCCCTCATCGCCCGCCACCCCGAGACCGACCGCAGGCTCCTCTACGTCAACAAGGCCTACACCAGCCGCATCCCGCAGCTCTCCGCCCAGGAGAGCGAGGCCCTGCTCGGCATGCTCTTCGACACCATCGCCAGTCGCCCGCTGCTGCACTGCCGCGTCCGCTGGACGCCCAACACCCTCGTCTTCTGGGACAACCGCTGCGTTCAGCACCACGCGACGTACGACTACTACCCCTACGCCCGCTACGGCCGGCGCGTCGCCATCAACGGCGGCCCGGTCAAGGGCTGATCGGCACCGGTGGCACCGATGTCCGCGGGGGAACCCCGCCCGGCCGGTCACTTCGGCGTGATTCCGGGCTTTGCGGCGACGGTTATTTCGCGTATTGATCTGCCGCGAGTTCCATAGCCCAAGAGCGATCAACCGTAGAAGCAATTCAACGCTGTTGACGCTCCCCCCGATGCGATGTATATCCCTCTGTATTGCAACCGGCACAGCCAAGTGATCGGCAATTCCCCGCGGCCGTCGAACGCCTCTGGGAGAGTCGGCCGGGGGCATACAGGGCCCCCCGGCGCTCCACTGCTGCGCCAAACAAAAAGGGGGTCGAACATTGCTTCGCATCACGGCCGATATCTTCTCCGGTCGCCCCGATCCGGTCTCCGACATCACCGACGAGAGTGAAGTCAGGGCGCTGCTGCGCGAGGTGGACGGCAACCGGAATCTGTTCCTCGGCGACGCACCGGCCAAGGGTCAGCTCGGAGTCCGGGGATTCTGGATCGAACCGCTCAACGACGAGTTCGGCGGCGACTTCGGCGCCGAGCCAAGGCTCTACCTGCCGGTCGGCGCGCAGGCCCGCGGTGGCCGCGCGGCCGAGCTCGGCGAGCGACTCGTCACCTTGATGGAGCAGGGTGAGCCCGCCTTCTCCGGTGAAGCGGCACAGCCGATGGATTCCTCGTTGCGCGAATATTTGATTCCGCAACTGGCCGCTCCGGCCCGGCTCACCGTGGCGGACGGAACCGCACCGTCGGAAGCGGACTCGGAAGCGGAACAAGGATCGGAGCGAGGACCGGAACAGGGGTCGGAAGAGGCCGCCCCGAGGGCTACCTGCACCATTGAGCTCGGAGCATTCAATCCGGGATTCTGGAACAACGACTCGACCGTCCGGCTGAACAACAACTGCTACAACTACGCGAGCAACTGGCGGACAAATACGTTCGCCCAGCCGGGCCGCGGCTGCGGCAGCATGTACAAGGCCATCACCTGTGCCGAAATGACGCGTGCGTCACTGTGCGACGGGGTGCACCACCGGTTCGACTGCTTCCCCGACGCCGAGAAACCGCGCTATCTGATCGCGCTGGTCGTCGCTCCAGGACCCGGCTTCATCGACTTCCACTGGTACCGCAAGCAGCAGGAGGGATTCTGGGGCCACAAGCCCGGCGGTACGGCCGCGCGCAACACGGACAACAGCGGCAACGTCATCTTCAACCCCGAGACCGCCAACCGCGGTCCGTACACGCTCTTCTGCGGATACTTCTACGGATGTAATTCGCAGCGGCAGCGGATACGGTAACGCACACGGCGTACCCTTCCGGGGCCGGGACAGCGCCTCCCGGGTCCCCGGGCCGTCCGGGCACCACCAGCGGAGAATGACCGGCATGGACGTCGAGATCGACCTGTACAGCGGGCGGCGGAATCCGTCGTTCGGCCTCGCCCCGGAGACCGGGCGGGAGCTGATGAGCCGTATCGCCGCGCTGCCTCCGGCGTCCGCCGGAGCGGCCCCGCCGCAAGGTCTCGGCTACCGGGGGCTGCGGATCACCGGCGGCCCCTCGGACGGCTTCGCGGAGACAGTGGAGATCGTGGTGTCCGGCGGCGTGGTCGTCGTCCGTGACAGTGACGGCGCGGAGCGAGTGCTCCAGGACGCGGGACGTGCCCTGGAGCACTCGCTCGCCGACCTCGCCGCCACCCGGCTGGCTCCGGCGGACATGGCGGTGCTCCGCCAGGCGCTGAGCGGCTACGAGTGACAGGCGCTGCGCGGACCCGGGTGGCACCGGACCGCTCCGACCGGCGGCGTCAACCTTCTGGGCACCCTGGTCGATCATGTGGAGGGCGTTCTGCGGGTCACGGTGGGTGCCCCGGTCCCCCTGTGGCAGGGTGTGCCCGTCACGCGGCGTTCGCGTAGGACTCGACTCGCCGCCCGCACCCGGAAGGGCCTGCCCCACAGGGACCGCCACAATGACCGACCTGGTCGCGACCCACCATCAGCAACACGTCCTGCCGTACTACCAAAGGCTCGGCTCGCGGCTCGGCTACGCGGCCCTCCTCAACCGCACACGCCACTTCGGCTGGTACGAACCCACCCACTCCCCCTGGCGCTTCACGGCCGCCATGCGGCGCATGGAGGTCGTCGTCGCACGGCGTCTCGCCCTGCCGCCCGGCTCGGCGGTCCTCGACGCGGGCTGCGGGGTGGGCGACGTGGCGCGCACCGTCGCACGGGTGAGCGGCGCCCAGGTCACCGGGATCGACGGCATCGCGTCCGACGTCGGCATCGCACGGCACCGCTCGGCCCGCGCGGACGGACCCGGCACACGGACGCGCTTCCTCACGGCCGACTACCACGCCCTCCCCTTCGCCGACGCCTCCTACGACGGCGTCTACACGATGGAGTCATGCGTCCACTCCCCCGACCCGCAGCGCGTGCTCACCGAGCTCCACCGGGTCCTCCGCCCCGGTGGCCGACTGGTGATGTGCGAGTACTCCAGCACCCCCACCGACCACCTCGCCCCGGGCGCGCGGTCCGCGCTCAACCGGGTCTGTGCGCTGTCGGCCATGCCCGGGATGCTCGCGCTGACCCACGGAGAGCTCGACCGGCTGCTCCGGCGGACCGGGTTCACCCTGGACTCGGCCTTCGACGCGACGGAGAAGATCCTGCCGATGCTGCGCGCCTTCGCGGTCCTCGGGCGGCTGCCCTACTCCCTCGCCTGCCGCGTCAACCGCGAGGACAGCCTGGTCAACGCGATGAGCGGAGTGGAGATGTACCGGCACCAGGATGCCTGGCGCTACGTCATCACCGTGGCCACCAAGCCGTAGCCGGGCGCGGCGGCGGGTGTGCGTGCCGTTCGTCGCCGGGCGCGGCGGGCGGGTGTGGGTGCCGCCGCGCCCGGCGCCCCGGCTACCGCGCGGGCAGGGCCGCGTCCTCCCAGGCCGCGCGCAGCGCCTTCTTGTCGACCTTGCCGACCTTGGTCGTCGGCAGCCGGTCGAGCAGGACCGTCCTCCGGGGCGTGTACAGGTCGCCGAGTTCGGCGGTGACCGCCGCGCCGACGGCGTCCGGGTCCACCTCGGTGCCCTCGGCGGTGGCCAGGAAGACCGCCACGGCCTCCCCGAATTCCTCGTCCGGCATGCCGAGCGCCGCCGCGTTGCGCACGCCGGGCAGCGTGAGCAGGAAGTCCTCAAGGACGCGGGAGTAGACGTTGTCGCTGGTGCCGCCGGTGACGATGATGTCCTTGGCCCGGTCGACGAGGTAGAGGTACCCGTCGGCGTCGAGGTAGCCCAGATCGCCCGTGCGCAGCCAGCCGTCGCGCAGCGCGTCGGCGGTGCGCACGGGGTCCTCGTAGTAGCCGAGCATCACCGTCTCGCCCCGTACGCACACCTCGCCCACCTGCCTGACGGGCAGCGGTTCCGTACCGCCCTCCGCGCGGATCTCGATGTCGGTCCCGGCTATCGCGCGGCCGCAGCTCCGCCAGAGCTCGGGCCGCTCGGCGCCCTCCGAGGCCAGGGTCTCCGCGTCGAACGCGGCGATGCCGAGGGCCTCGGACTGTCCGTAGCCCTGGCTGAGCACGGGCCCGAACACCTCGACCGTCTGCCGCAGCCTGCTGGGCGAGGAGGCCGCGCCGCCGACCACGATGCGGCGCAGCGCGGGAAGGACCCCGGGCCCGCACTCCGGGTGGTCGAGGAGTGCGTACAGCATCGGCGGCACGAACATGGTGGCGGTGATCCGCTCCTCACGCAGCACCTTCAGTGCCGCGCCCGCCTCGAACTCGGGCAGCACGACGAGGACGGACCCGGTCGCCAGCGCCTGGAGGCTGGTGAGGTGGCCGCTGCCGTGCGTGAGCAGGGTGGCGGCCAGCACGCGGTCCGTGCCCGGGTCCATGGGCGCGAAGGCCGACGCCCGGGAGTCCTCCGGGTCGCCCTGCGCCAGGCCCATGAGCTTGTCGTAGAGCCGGTGGCTGTGGGCGGCGAGCTTGGGCCTGCCCAGGGTGCCACCGGTGTAGAGAACGGTGACGGCCTCGTCCGCGCCCGGCGCCGGAACGTCCTCGGGGCGCTCCGCCGGGCACTGCGCCGCCAGGGCCAGCAGGTCCGGGCAGCGCTGTTCGCACGGGCCAAGGCCGAGCAGCGCGGGCGCGTGGGCGCTGCGTCCCGCCGCGTCGGCCGCCCGCTCCGCGAAGAGCGGGTCCGTGACGACCGCGCGCGCCCCGGACTGCTCGACCAGCGCGGCGAGTTCGCCCGGTCCGGGCTCGGGCGGCAGGAACACGACGCGGCAGCCGATGAGGTGTACCGCGAGCTGCACGAGGACGGAGTCGACACGATTGGCCAGAAAAAGTCCCACTCCGTCGCCGGGCCGGAGTCCGTGCCGACGCAGCGCGTGCCCAAGACGGAACAGCCGCCGCCGGGCCTCGCCCCGGGTCAGCCGCTGCTCGCCCTGCACGAGTGCCTCGGCGTCCTCGTGTTCGTACCAGTGTTCCAGGATGCGGTCCACGTAAGTTCGCGGCACGGATGTTTGCTGCGCGGTAATGATCATGGACACATGCAAACATGCCGCTCCGCGTCCGCGCCCTCACAGGGGGGTACTGTCGGCCATCGGCGGGAGTCGTATCATGCCCGGCGCCCCGGGAGGCGCGGCATGACGTCGCCGTCGGCTAGTCGCCCGCCTGCCTCCGCGCGGCGATCAGCGGCCCAAGGAGTCTCGTACCCGCTCCCGTCTTCCCACCGGGTCCGGGCAGTTGGGTCGTCCCGGCCACCGTGAGAGGCTCCCCGCAGCCGTCACACACGACGGTCGGCACGGCGATGTGCCCGCAGGCGTCATGCCGGACCACCGCGGGCGGCCCTTCACTCCCCGCGTACCACTTGTCGCCCCAGGCCATCAGCGCGAGCAGTACGGGATAGAGCTCCCGCCCCTTCTCGGTCGCCACGTACTCCTCACGCGGCGGGCTGTCCTGGTAGCGCGCACGCGTCAGCACGCCTTCCTCGACCAGACGGGCCAGCCGCGCGGCGAGGACCTTGCGGGACAGACCGAGGTCGTCCGCCAGCTCGTCGAACCGGCGGATGCCGATCAGGACGTCGCGCATGATCAGCGCCGTCCAGGCGTCGCCGAAGAGGTCGGTCGCCCGGGCGATGGAGCAGGCGACGGCGGACAGGGAGGTACGGGTCACGGTGCGACCTTAGTCCTTGCGGGTTCCCTGGGGGAACTCATCGCTGTAAGTTCCTTGAGGGAACCTGACTTGCCTGCCGAAGAAGCCGCTCAAGCCGATGAAGCCCGCGGAGTGACCATGACCAAAGCTCAACGCACCTCACACACCGCACGCACCTCGCGCACCGCACGCACCCCACGCACACCACGCACCCCACGCATCGCACTCGACTCGGCCGACCCGGGGACCGTCGACGGCCGCCACATCCGGGCCCTGACCTTCCAGTCCGTACGGATGGAGTATCTGCGAGGCGTGCTGCACGAGTTGAACCTCTCCCCGACCGGCAGCAGGGCCCTCGTCATCGGCGGCGGCCGCGGCCTCCTCCCGCGCGGCCTGGCCCGGCTCGGTTTCGAGGTCGTGGCCGCCGATCCGTCCCCCGCCGCCACGGCTCTCGCCCCGCGCGAGGACGACGGGCCCGGCATCACGTACGTGACGACGCACGCCGAGCAACTCGGCCTGCCCGAAGCCTCCTTCGACTTGGTGTACTGCGCGGACACCCTTGAGATCACCGAGCGGCTCGACACGGTCCTCACGCGGGCGGCCCGCGTCCTGCGTCCCGGTGGCCCCTTCGTCTACGACACGGTGAACCGCACCCCGGTCTCCCGTCTCATCTACCTCGGCGCCTTCCAGTCCTTCCCGGCCACCCGGATCATGCCCCCCGGCCGTTACGCGACGCGGCGGCTGCGCCGCCCGGCGGAACTCGCCGAGGCCCTGGCACGGGCGGGCCTGTGCGCGAGGGACGTGTCGGCGTTCAGACCGCGCAGCGTACGCGGCCTGGTACGCGCGACGCGCGGGCGCAGACGCGGCACCCTGACCGACGACCAGCTCACGCGCCTTGTCGACATGGTCCTTGAGCCGCAGGGCCGCTCGGTGGTGACGTATCTGGGTCACGCGGTCCGCGAGGGTTGAGAGCCGCCAGGAGTGGGCGCAGGAGCCGTTCCTGGTCCGTGGCGGCGGGGAGGCCGCTGACCTGGCCGTCGCCCACTTCCACTACGCGCCACACGCCGTCGGAGCGCAGCGCGAGGTCGGTGGTGACGAAGCGGCAGGCGAGGGCGCGCACCAGGGGTGTCAGGCGGGTGAGTACGGGTTCGGGGAGCGGCGTCGGCCCGGGCGTCGCCGCGTCCGGGTGTGCGGTGGTGAGGGCCGGGGTGCCGTCGATCCACCAGACCCGGACCTCGTCGCCGGTGAAGTCCTCGAACGCGCGCAGGACGATGCCTCCGGTCAGGGAGTCCGCTTGCAGCGCGAGGAAGCGTCCGACCACGGACGCCAGTCGCTCCGGGTCGGACGCGTCGGGGACGAAGCACGCCTCGTGCCACTCGTGTTTGCGGGACTTCACGTAGTCCTTGACGATGACCGGGCCGGGGCTCAGCGGTGCGGCGAGTTCGGCGAGGCGTGCGGGCGCCGGGAGGTCTCCGGGTACGGCGGGGAGCCATACGCTGAAGGGCGACTCGGCCGCGAACACCTCGTACCAGCCGGGCAGTTCATGGGCACGGCGGTACTGCTCGGCATCGGTCGCCAGGGCGCCGCCGCGCTCGGCAAGCGCGGCGGACAGGGCGGCGTAGTGGTGGCCGCTCAGCATCCAGCCCCGGTACCAGAGCGTCCCCAGTCCGCGCGGCACACGTGCGACGGCCTCTTTCGTGTGTCCCCGTTCCAGGGCCTCGTGATCGATGAGTGCGACGTCGCCGCCCAGTGTCCTGGCGGCCGTGGCCGCCTCGGCGAAGTGCGGGTCGGGGCGGCGCGGCCGCAGCGGGTCACCACACGTCAACAGGGCTGCCGTCATGGGCGAAAGCATAGGTCTCCGCCTGGTGGGGCGGGCTACCCCCACCACCCCCGGTCCGGCGCTCCCGCCAAATCCACTGGCCTGCCGGAACCGGTGCCGTTAGCGTGCCGTGGTGACCAGGACCAGGCACATGACGGCTGATGACGTGCTGTCCGTCCTCGACGTGCTGCGCGACGCGGACGCAGAGGTGTGGGTCGGCGGCGGCTGGGGCATCGACGCCCTGGTCGGTGAGCAGACGCGCCCGCACCGTGACCTGGACCTGATGCACCGGGGGAGTCAGGAGTCGGTGCTCACGGCGGCTCTGGCCGGTGCCGGATTCGTCGAGACGCTCGACTGGCGTCCCGTGCGCTTCGTCGTCACCGACCCGCTGGGCCGGGAGATCGACCTGCACCCGCTGGCCTTCGCCCCGGACGGCTCCGCGGAGCAGGCCTCGCCCGTCCGCGGCCGGCCGTTCCGTTACCCCGCCTCCTCCTTCACCACCGGCACGATCCGGGCGACGCGTGTCCCGTGCCTGTCGGCCGAGCAGCAGATCCACTTCCACCAGGGCTACGAACCGGCCGACCACGACCGGCACGACATGGCCCAACTCCGCCGCGTCTTCGGTCTCGCCACCCATTTCTGAGTGCGGGCTCGCGCACAGCCGCGCCTCGACCGCCGAATCCGAGGAACGGGACCCTGGACCGGCGGTCCCCGGACGCTGCCCGTACCTCCCGCGTGGGACTCCCGTCGTTCCGAAAAATGGACACCCGTTTGGAGCAGCGCCGCGGCTGCTGTAGAAATAGGCCCCATGACTCACGGACTGCTGGTGCGACGCCTGGTCATCGACCTGTGCCGATGCCCCGTCTCGTGTTGTCGCTGACCCCGCGTCCCCGACGCTTCCCGCCCGCGTCCGCCGAGTGATCCTTCCTCGGCGCGGTCCCGCGGGCCCAGCGGGCTCCGCCGCTCCGCGCTGATCACGGGGCGCCGCCCGCTCATCTCCCCACCTTCCTCAGCTCCGTGTGTCCGGGCCCGGCCGAACCTGCTCGCCGGTCCCGGGCCCGGTCGCTCACGCCTCGGCGCCCCATGGAGGCCGCCCCGTGTCCCTGACACCCCCTTTGTCACCAGCAGAATCGGCATCATCGGATCCGGCATCGGCATCGGCATCGGCATCGGCATCGGCAGAAGCCTCAGCAGCAGAAGCCCCGGCCACGAGAACCACCGTCGTACCGGGCGCCCCCACGGCCGGGCGCCGCCCGCGTCCAGGCCGGAAGGGCGCGTGGGCGCGCGTACGCCATACCGCGTTGCCATGCGTCTCGCTGCTGCTGTTCCTCATCCTGTGGCAGCTTCTCGCCGCGAGCGGGACCTGGAGCGAGACGCTGGTTCCGTCGCCCGCCAAGGTGTGGGACGCCTTCATCACCGTGTCCACGACGCACGACGGCGTCCGCGGCTACAACGGTACGTACCTCATCGAGCACCTGGGCATCAGCCTGCGCCGCATCGGGCTCGGCGCCGGTCTCGGCATCGTCGTCGGCGTGGTGTTCGGCCTGCTCATGGGCACCGTGGGCTGGCTGCGTTCGCTGTTCGAACCCTGGATCACCTTCCTGCGGACCCTGCCCCCGCTCGCGTACTTCTCCCTGCTGATCATCTGGATGGGCATCAACGAGGAGCCCAAGATCACGCTCCTCGCCGTGGCCGCCTTCCCGCCGGTGGCGGTGTCCACCACGACAGCCGTCGCCGCCGTGCCCCGGAGCCTCGTCGAGGCGGCCCGCGCCCTCGGCGGTTCGCGCTGGGACGTCATCAAGGACGTGGTCGTCCCGTCCGCCCTGCCGGAGACGTTCACCGGCATCCGGCTCGCCGTGGGAGTGGCCTACTCCTCCCTCGTCGCCGCCGAACTGGTCAATGGCCTGCCCGGCATCGGCGGCATGGTCAAGGACGCCGCGAACTACAACAACACACCCGTGGTGCTCGTCGGCATCATCGCCATCGGCGCCTCCGGACTCATCATCGACGGTCTGCTGCTCCGGGTGGAGCGCGCCGTCGTGCCGTGGCGCGGACGGGCCTAGGCCCTCCCTCACGCACTTTCGCCCGCTCGGTCAACCTCGCCCTTCCCGTACAGAAACGGCTCCGCCATGTCTCCCTCGCTGTTCCGGACTCCCGCCGGAAGAACGCCGCAGGTCCCCCAGGGGCCGACCCGGCGCACGCTGCTCACCGGCGCACTGGCCGCCGCTTCCGTCGCCGTGACCGGCTGCTCCTCCGACGGGGACGGCTCCGCAGGCGGCGGGTCCAAGATGCTGCGCATCGGATACTTCGCCTTTCCCAGCGGCGACTTGATCGTCAAGAACGAGAAGCTGCTGGAGAAGGCGCTGCCCGACTACAGGATCACCTGGGTGAAGTTCGACTCCGGTGCCAGCGTGAACCAGGCCTTCCTCGGCAAGTCCCTGGACATCGCGGCGCTGGGTTCGAGCCCGTTAGCCCGAGGTGTGTCGGACAGCTCACCGATTCCGTACAAGGTCGCGTTCATCCTCGATGTGGCGGGCGAGAACGAGGCGCTCATCGCGCGCAAGGACACCCGCGTCACGGACGTCGCAGGGCTCAGGGGCAGGACGATCGGCACGCCGTTCGCCTCGACCTCGCACTACAGCCTGCTCGCGGCGCTGGAGAAGGCGGGCCTCACACCGTCCGACGTCAAGCTCGTCGACCTCCAGCCGCAGGCGATCCTCGCCGCCTGGCAGCGCAAGGACATCGACGCCGCCTACGTATGGCTGCCGACCCTGGATGAACTGCGCGCGACAGGGCGACAGTTGACCAGCAGCAAGGAGATCGGTGCCGGGGGCAAGCCCACTCTGGACCTGTCCGTGGTGTCCGACGACCTGATCGCCCGCGATCCCCAGGCGATCGACATCTGGCGCAAGGTCGAGGCGGATGCCCTGCGGCGCGTCAAGTCCGACCCGGAGGGCTCGGTCAAGGCGATCGCGGCGGAGCTCGGGATCAGCGCCGCGGACGCCAGGGCGCAGCTCTCGCAGGGCGTGTTCCTCACTCCCGCCGAGGTCACCTCCGCCGACTGGCTGGGGGCCGACGGCAGGCCGGGCAAGCTGGCCGCCTACCTGACCGACACGGGCCGGTTCCTCGCCGACCAGAAGCAGATCCAGGCCGCGCCGTCACCGGACGCCGTCCGCAAGGCGCTGTACCTGAAGGGGCTGCCCGATGTCCTCAAGTGAGACCAGGGAGAAGACGACTCCGGCCGACGCCCTCCGCCTCGACCACATCGTCCATGAGTACGGGCACGGCGACCAGGCGGTCACCGCAGTGGGGCCGGTCGATCTGACGGTGCCCGCGGGTGAGTTCCTGGTCCTTGTGGGTGCCTCCGGCTGCGGCAAGAGCACGCTGCTGCGGCTGATCGCCGGTTTCGAGCGGCCGACGCACGGCTCGGTGCGGGTGGCCGGTGCCGAGCCGCGGCCCGGGGCGACGGCGGGCGTCGTGTTCCAGACGCCCCGGCTCTTCCCGTGGCGCACCGTGCGGGGGAACGTCGACCTGGCGCTGCGGTACGCGGGTGTGGAGCGCGGTCAACGGCCCGCTCGGCGGGCGGAGTTGCTGGCGCGGGTCGGGCTTGAGGGCACCGGGAAGCGGCGTACCTGGGAGATCTCCGGAGGGCAGCGGCAGCGGGTCGCCATCGCCCGCGCGCTGGCCGCCCGCAGTCCGCTCCTGCTCCTCGACGAGCCGTTCGCGGCGCTCGACGCGCTGACCCGTGAGCGGCTCCAGGAAGATGTCCGGCGGGTGAGCGCGCAGACCGGGCGTACCACCGTGTTCGTGACGCACTCGGCCGACGAGGCGGTGTTCCTCGGCTCGCGCATCGTCGTACTGACCAGGAGTCCGGGGACCGTCGCGCTCGACCTGCCGATCGATCTGCCGCGCGATGGTGTGGACGCGGACGAGCTGCGCGACTCCGGTGAGTTCGCCGAGCTGCGCGCGCGGGTGGCGCACGCCGTCAAGTCGGCGGCGGGCTGACGCACACCTCGTACACGGATGGCCGGGCTGCCCACCTACGGGAGGGAGG
>NZ_JASKYR010000022.1:0-24340 GCF_041028215.1 Streptomyces flavofungini | reverse complement strand
CCCGCTGTTCGGGGGCGCGTCGCGGCTCCCGACCCGCGAAGACCGGCCCACCGGCAGCCAGGGGTGCGGCGGGGGAGCGGGGGAGTGTGGCCGCCACGGCGTCGAGGRACTGCCGCAGCAGACGCTCGGGCTCGGGCAGCCGCAGGGGGGCGTCGTCGCCCAGGGGCAGCGCGTGGGCGGCCGGGGGCATCGCCGCGGCCAGCTCGCGCAGCCGCCGCACGTCCTCGGCTCCCAGGGGCCCGGCACGCCAGGCGTCGTGATCGGTGACGGTGAGTCCGGGCAGAAGCAGACCCCGGGCGGCGAGTTGCAGGGCGAGCACTCCGGCCGTGCCCCAGAAGCGGGCCGTCGGGTGGGTCTCCGACGAGGCACGCGCGCGCGTGAGGACCGGCAGGGCGTCGCGTACGGGGAGGAGCAGCGCGGGCACGGTGACGAGCTCGGCGCCCTCGTCACCGGGAACGGCGATGTCCAGTACCCCGGTGGTGCCGACGGATGAGGAGGGCGGCTCAGTGCCGTCAGGGCGCCAGAAGGCGACCCGGCCGCCGCGAGCTGGGTCGGCGGGCGCGAAGAGGACGGAACAGCGCGACAGTTCGGAGATCTCGGAAGGGGAGACGACAGGAAGTCTCTGCACAGCGATAGCGCATTCCTCAAATTTGACTACTGAGCCTGGAGCGGCCGAGAGTACATGAACGGCACGGCCATGCGAAAGCAACCTCATGGTGATGCGCGTCACTCAGTGGATGGGGGTGTAGCCAGCCCCCCGTCGGGGCGGTGCTGGCCCCAGTCCGGGTTCGGGTGGTGGCGCCATGGTCGCTCCGGTCGCCCATCCGTACGTTTCAACAGGTCAGACCGTCGTTACGGAGACCGGAGACCTACCCATGTCCCAGGCCGCAGCAGTAGCGGAACGCTCCCCAGTGTCCACCGGCAGACAGCCCGCCGGAAGCGATTTCGCACCCCTCCTGCGCACCGTCCGGGAACAGGGTCTTCTGGACCGCCGTATCGGCTGGTACTCGCGCACCATCACGATCAACGCCATCGCGCTGCTGGCCGTCGGCGTCGCGATGTACTTCGTGGGTAGCTCCTGGTGGGTGCTGCTGCTTGCCCCTGTGCTGTCTGTCCTGTGCGCTCGCACCGCCTTCATCGGCCATGACGCGGGACACTCGCAGATCACCGGCAACCGGTCGGTCGGCCGCGTCATCGGCCTCGTGCACGGCAACCTCCTGCTCGGGATGAGCTCGGCCTGGTGGAACGACAAGCACAACAGGCACCACGCCAACCCCAACCACATCGAGAAGGACCCCGACGTCGCCGCCAACGTCCTCGTCTGGACGAGCAAGCAGGCAAAGGTCCGCGCGGGCTTCCGTCGTTGGCTCACCCGCAACCAGGCCTGGCTCTTCTTCCCGCTGACGCTCCTCCAGGGCGTGGCGATGAAGATCTATGGCTTCCAGGACCTGCGCCGCCAGTCTCCGCGCGAGCGCCTGGTGGAGGGCTGTCTCCTCGTCATCCATCTCTTCGGGTACGTGACATTGCTGCTCACCGCCATGCCGGTCGGCCATGCACTTGCCTTCGCCGCCGTGCACCAAGCGCTGTTCGGTCTGCACCTCGGGCTCGCCTTCGCGCCGAACCACAAGGGCATGGAGATGCCCGATCCGGACGGCGAGCGTTGGGGACACCTGCGCCGCCAAGTGCTCACCTCGCGCAACATCCGCGGCAACCCGGTCATCGACTGGTTCCTCGGCGGACTCAATCATCAGATCGAGCACCACCTGTTCCCGAGCATGCCCCGCCCGCACCTGCGGCTCGCCAGACCGGCCGTGCGCGCCCACTGCGCCGCTGTGGGTATCTCATACACGGAAGCCGGGTTCGTCGACTCCTACCGGCAGGTGCTGCGTCACATGTACGAGGTCGGTGAACCGCTGCGCGTCGAGTAGGCGGGCGAGGTGACCGAACGGTCCACAGACGTCGCGAGAACGCGCCGAACGCGACCATGGCGAGGGGCCCGGGAACCAGTAGGGGCAGGACTCAGGGGTCTCTCAGGGTCGCGGTCCGGAACCGAGAGACCTCCGGGGCCGTTTTCCCGGACAGAGAGCGGCAGTAGCCGCGGAGGAGGCGACGCACATGTCGAAGAACGCGAAGATCGCCGCAGGAGGCGTGGCGGCCGGGATCATCCTGATGTTCTGGGTGCCGTGGTGGGCCGCACTCCTGATCGTGCTCGGGGTCCCGGCGGCGGCTTACCTCACGCTTGATCCCGGACAGCGGCGCAGGTTGCGTCGCGTCACGCGCAAGGAGATAGGCCACTGAGGACACCGTGGTCGTAAGGAGGCGCTGCTGCGCTCGGGGCCGGCGTGCGCGGGTCACACACTGCGTGGCTTGCCGATTGCGTGGCTTCCCGCCTCACGAAGGGCGGACCGCCATCTTGTCCAGGGCCTCCAGGAGAGCGGGCAGCTCGGGGCCGCGTCCGACCGGCAGCACCTCACCGGGCTCCTCGTCCAGCAGGACGAAGGCGATGTCGTCGGTCCTCGCGACCATGGACCAGCCGGGTCCGTCGGCCCGCAGGGTCCGAGTGTCACCGGAGGCGAAGGCCGAGCGGACGCGTCCCAGGGGCGGCGGTGAGTCCACATAGGCGCGGGCTTCGGCCATCACACGGCGGACGCCGGTCAGCGGTGTCTCGTCCGGGCTGTCCAAAGGCCTGGCCGGTGCATCCACCGCGAAATCGGCCTCGTCGATCTGCTCCCGCCAGGTCGCCCACTGCAGCGCTATCTCGTCGGCGCCCAGACGTCGCTGAGCCGGGCCCCAGGTGTCGGGCGGCGGTGGTGTGAGCGGCTGCGCCTCGTCGGCACCGGGGGCCGGCTCCGGGTCGTGCGGCGCGGGGACGCCGGGGGCTGCGACCGCGACGGCGAGAGGCCAACCTGGCAGTGCGGTGACGACGCTGCGCTCGTCGGGAGACAGGTCGTACTCCATTCCGCAGTCCCAGGAGGCGATCGCCACGGCGACCAGTGAGACGTCGTCGACGACGACTGTCCACCGTGCCCCCTCGGCGTCCTGGCCCAGTACCAGCCCGTAACCGGCGGCGAGCGGCGCGAGCCCCAGCGCCGCGCACGCCTCCGGATAGTCGTCACCCAGCACGCTGGGGAACTTCGCGGGTGTCAGCAGCACCGCGGTCAGCACGTACAGCGCGTCGTCATCGGCGCCGACGGCGTCATCCGTCCTGACCATGCCAGCCTCCCCATCGCTTCATCCGTCGGCGCACCCTAACCAGTCGCCCCGGAGGTCGTCGAGAGGGGGGTGACCAGCAAAGTCACCGGCGAGCCGCCCCCGCCCACGGCTTGCGGGGCGAAGGGCGGCGGGCAGGATTAGGCGGCAGGCAGCCCCATCAGGGAGCGGGCCACGTCCCGTGGTGACTCGTCGCGTTCCCGGGCGAGGGCGATGACGGCCCGGCAGGCGAGCTCGCTGACGCCGAACGAAAGGGCTTCCGGAGAGACCCACTGCCTGGCTCGGTCCATCTCGTCCTGATCGTCCTCGGCACACGCCGCGGCGTAGACGGCGGCCGCCTCGAAAAGGTTGTGCGTGCGCTTGTGTCCGCCGGTGGATCGAGTGCCGCGCTCATCGAGAGGTTTGTCGGCACGCCAGAACTTACGGAGCTTGTCGATCATCGTGAACTACCCTCTCCCGAGCCGGTATTGCCGCCGTTGCAGAGCCTGCGTGGCCCTACCCCAACGTAGAGTGAGTGCTCCGGCGGCAGAAGGGGCACTTCGCGGTGAAACGTTTCCAGCGGCTGCGGCAGATCAGGCGCCTCGATCCGGAGAAGGACTTTCTCGAGATCTATCGGCTCAGCGCGACACTCGAATTCCCGTGGGACTACACGCGCGCCCTCGAACTGGCCCTCTACCGGACCTACGCCGTCCCCAGCATCGGCCGACTGCTCGCTCGTACGGCAGAACTGACAGGCCGCACGCAGAAGAGGTACGACGACACGGTTCTGCTGCTTGATGCCGTCGTGGAGCACGGCTTCGCCGACGACGAGGGCCGGCGCGCGATCCGGCGCATCAACAAGATGCACCGGAGCTACGACATCAGCAATGACGACATGCGCTACGTACTGTGCACCTTCGTCGTGATGCCCAAGCGATGGATCGACGCCTACGGCTGGCGCAGGCTCTCACGCCACGAGACGGCCGCCACCGCCGTGTATTACCGCACGCTCGGGCAGCACATGGGCATCAAAGGAATTCCACATTCATTCGAAGAGTTCGAGAGGTGCCTCAACGATTACGAGGCGGCCCACTTCGGCTGGGACCGAGGGGCGCGCGAGGTGTCCGACGCCACCCTCGACCTGATGACCTCGTGGTATCCGCGCCCCATGGCGAAGGCACTGCGCACCGCCACGCTCGCCCTCCTCGACGAGCCCTTGCTGCGGGCGTTCCGCTATGACCAGCCGCGACCCGCGGTTCGTTCGCTGGCCAGGGGTGCGGTTCGGCTGAGGGGGCGCGCGGTGCGCCTGATGCCTCCCCGTAACGCCCCGCACCACGCACGGCAGAACTGGGAGATCAAGAGCTACCCCGACGGCTACCAGATCTCCGCGCTCGGGACTTTTCCCGTGCCCGGCGTCCGAGGCTGCCCGGTTCCGCGTGAGGGCGGCTAGCGCCCGGCATCGCTGTCGAGTGATGCCAAAGTAGTGCGCAGCCAAGCCAGTTCGGCTCGGCTGGTCGCACGGGCGATCGTCAGGACGCCACGCCGGAAGGGGTCGTCGAGCTCCTCTGCCGACAGGGGCCGCTCCCCCTCGTAGAAGAAGCTGGCGGGCTCTTCCAGGAAGGCCAGTCGCTTGCGCAGCACCTCTGCCTGAGCCGCCGCGTCTTCCAAGTGGCGGAGGAAGGCGAGGAGCGTGAACCAGCGGTTCTCGTCGGTGATGTCTCCCCGCGCCGGTTCCGTGAGCCGCTTGCGCAGTTCCTGTCTGCCGGACGGGGTGAGGCTCAGTACATGACGTGGCGCCGCCACCGCTCCGGGCTGTGTCTCCCGGGCAAGCAGCCCTGCCTTCTCCAGCCGTTTGATGGCGGGATACAGGGTGCTCTCCGCGACCGGCCGGACGTGGCCGGTCAGTGCGGTGATGCGCTTGCGCAGCTCGTAGCCGTGCAGAGGGGCGTCGTGGAGAAAACCAAGGATGGCCAGTTCGAGCATGGCTCGCATTCTGCCGTATCCCCCCATCGAGCCGGTGTACAACGGCAACGCCATACATCGGCGTCGATGTATTGTCAGTGCCCGGCCCGCGGCGTGCGGGCGCAGGTGTGGCGCAAGGGCAAGAGGAGAGCGAGCGATGCGTGAGGCACGGTTCGATGCGCGGGGCAGCCGAGTGCGCTGGACGGAGGCCGACGGCGCCGAAGCCGCACGCGTGTACGTGCACGGCCTCGGTGCGGCGTCGACGGTCTATCACGCGCACGTTGCCGCCAGGCCCGAACTGGCGGGGAGGCGCTCGCTGTTCGTCGACCTTCCCGGCCACGGCATCAGTGACCGGCCCGCGGACTTCGGTTACACGCTTGAGGACCACGCGGACGCTCTGGCGGCGGTTCTCGTGGAAGCCCGCGTCACCGGAGCGGAGATCATCGCGCACAGCATGGGAGGCTCCGTCGCCATCGTGCTGGCGCACCGGTACCCCGAGCTGGTCTCGCGTCTGGTCCTCACCGAGGCCAACCTCGACCCGCATCCGCCGATCACGGCGGGCAGCAGCGGCATCGCCTCCTACAAGGAGCACGATTTCGTGGAAAACGGCGGCTACGCGCGCGTGCTGCAAAAAGTCGGCCCAGTGTGGGCGGCCACCATGCGCCTTGCCGATCCCCGGGCCCTGCACCGCAGCGCCGTCGGTCTCGTCATGGGCACCAGGCCCACCATGCGGCACATGCTCGAAGAGCTGACCGTCGAGCGCGTCTATCTGCAGGGCGCGCAGAGCGGTGTCCTCGTGGAGCATGCGGCGCTGGAAGCGTCCGGAGTCCGCGTCGTGTCCGTGCCGGGCGCGGGCCACAACGTCATGTTCGACAACGCCGACGCGTTCGTCGCCGCGATCGCGGGATGCGTGTGACCTGCCTTGGAGCGGTCGATCCGGACGCATCCGTAGAAGTCTTGGTCAGTTCGCGCGTACGGCGACCGCGAGGAACCGCGCGTCCTCGTCGACGTACGACGTCATGCGCCAGCCGGAGCCAGCGAGCAGCGGGCCGAGGTTGTCCTCGGCGCGCAGATCGTCCGGCGTGATCTGCCGACCCTGCCGTGCTGCCAGCGCTCGTCGACCGATGGGGTGGAAGAGAGCGAGCAGCCCACCAGGACGCACCACGCGTCGCAACTCCCGCAAATTCTCCGCGGGATGCGGGAGATGCGAGATCAGTCCGGCACCGAAGACGGCGTCCAGCGATTCCGTTGCGAGCGGCAGGCGCGCCACGTCGGCGAGGAGCAGTTGCCCGTCGCGGTCCCTGCCCGCCCGCCTCGCGGCCTCCAGCATCGCGGGAGTCAAGTCGGCGCCCAGGACGGTACCCAAGGGGCCCACGGCGTCTCTGAGGGCGGGCAGAGCACGCCCCGTGCCACAGCCCGCGTCGAGCACCCGGGCGCCCTCGCTGAGGCCGAGCCCGGCGACCGCGGCCCGGTAGGCGGGGCCGTCGTCGGGGAACCGGGTGTCCCAGTCGGCCGCGCGGGCCGAGAAGAATTCCTGCACCTTTGTGTGGTCGTCACTCATGCGCCCCATGATCGCGCAGCGTGCCGCACGCGCGTCGGGCGCACTCGTTCGAGCGTGGCGCGGTCGTTCAAGGCTGTCGCCCTGTCACATTTCACCAGCTTTCGAAACGCGCCTCTGATGTGCGCCCCTGGCCGCACTAGCGTCCCGGGGCCATGAGACACCTGGACCGCCGCCTCAGCCCTCCAACCTCAGCCCTCGACACCGGCATCTCGATGATGCACTTCATCGCAATGCTCGGCTTTGACGTCACGGGTACGGAGCTCCGTTACGACATGCCCCTGCTGGGCACCATGGAGCGCCGGGCAGACAAGCCGACATCGAGGCGCGTCTGCGGTCACCCCGTTACGGCGGCACCGCCGCGGTCGTACCCCACACCGCTGTTGCACAGTCCGACGACGGAGAAGGCGGAGGCCCGGGTGGAGCAGAGGACGCCCCTGGAGAAGGAGCACGCACGCGTGGCGCTATCCCGACAAGTGGCGGACGGCGGAGTTCATGGCACCGCGCCTCGACCCGCCCCGCCCCCGGCGGAAACTCCGCCACCGGGCGTCGCCAATGGTGTCGCCGACGCCGCGGCCCTGTCGAGCACACTGCCTCAACGTGTGCGCCAGGCGAATCTTGCCTCGCAATTGCGGTACGGCCCGACCGATGCGGGTGATGCGGTGGAGACCAACGAACGCAGTCCGGAGCAGGTCCGCGACCGCATGAACGCCTTCCGCGACGGCTGGAAACGCGGCGGGGGCCGGCCTCCTGGCATCGGCGGCGTGGACCCCGGCACAGCACAGCCTCCACCGACAGGGACAGGGGCACGGACAGGGGCAGGGACAGCGGCGAAGGGGGATTCATATGACCCAGGACCAGAGCAGCGCCGCCGGAGCGATCGGAAAGCTCGACTGGCTTCTCGACGGCTTGGTGACGCGCGTCCGCGAAGCACGGCACGCATTGGTGCTGTCCAGCGACGGTCTGCCGGTCGGTTCCTCGACCGCCCTCACGCGCGAGGACGCCGAGCACCTGGCCGCCGTCGCATCCGGATTCCACGGTTTGGCCAACGGGGCGGGTCGGCACTTCGGCGCCGGGCAAGTGCGCCAGACCGTGGTCGAGATGGACGATGCCTTCTTGTTCGTCGCGGCCGCCAGCCACGGTTCCTGCCCAGCTGTGCTGAGTTCGGTGAGGGCTGACGTCGGCCTTGTGGCGTACGAGATGGCTCGCCTGGTCAAGCGGGTGGATGAGCACCTGTACGCCCCGGTCCGCGATGCGGCTCGTCGACCATCAGCCGGATGACCCGGGCGGCACACACCCATGACCGAGGAACCCCACAGCGTCCGGCACCAGGCGGGCAGCCAGTGGTACGACGGCGAGGCGGGGCTCCTCGTACGGCCCTACGGGGTGACGGGCGGTCGGCCCGAACGGGGCCGAGAGGCGTCCGCTTCGATCTGAGCGCCCTCACGACACGTCGCGCCGACGCCACAGGCACAGCCAATGGCGGCATAACCTTCGGCCCCGAACGCCACGTCCGTCCGGACCTGCCTATAGCCTTCAGGGCCTGCCTGAAAGCTTCAGGATCTGCTGCGCGGCTTTGCGCCTGGCGTGACGCCTTCAGTCGGAGACCGCGGCGTAGGCGAGCACCTTGTCGATGCTCACGCGCACCAGTAGTTCCCCAGGCACGCCATTGCGCTCGCCGAACTCCTCGGCCCTGTCCTCACCCATGTAACGTGCGCCGATCCTGGACGCCCACTGCCGGACTTGGGCGAGATCCTCGATCAGCTCCGCACGGCCCTGAAGAACGACGAAGGCGAAAGGCGGCCGGTCGTCATCCACGCAGAGGGCCACGCGGCCGTCGCGCGCCAGGTTGCGGCCCTTGACGGTCTCCTTGCCGGTGTTGAACACCAGATCGTCTCCGTCGAGCAAAAACCAGATCGGTGCGACATGCGGGCTGCCGTCCGCTCTGACGGTGGACAACTTGCCGGTTCGCGTGCCTTGCGAGACGAATGCCCGCCATTGGTCATCGGTCATCTTTTGTGCCATGTCCCCATCATGCTTGCCGGGGCGCCGGTCGTGGGGAAGGCTGGCAGGTCAAATCCTCCTGCCAGGAGGAAACGACTCGGGGAGACGGGAACGATGGCGCAGAGCACGGGGCTGGGCTGGCTGCTGGATGACCTGACGCAACGGATGGAGCACGTCCGTCATGCGCTGGTGCTGTCCAACGACGGGCTGGTGACCGGTGCCAGTTCGGATCTGAAGCGCGAGGACGCGGAGCACTTGGCGGCGGTCTCGTCAGGACTGCACAGCCTCGCCAAGGGATCGGGTCGGCACTTCCGCGCGGGCGGCGTCCGGCAGACGATGATCGAGTTCGATGACGCCGTCCTCTTCGTCACAGCGGCGGGCGACGGCAGTTGTCTCTGTGTACTCAGCGCCGCCGAGGCCGACATCGGACAGGTCGCCTATGAGATGACCCTGCTCGTCAACCGCGTCGGAGAACATCTGGCTGTGGAGGCCAGGCAGCCCGAGCGTACCCCCGTCGTGGACCTCTGACCAGCACTGATGCTGACCTGTCAGGAGTTATCCACAGGCCCAGCGAGGTTCGTGTTGATCGGGCTACGGTTTTCCCGAGAGCAAACACATCTCACGGGGGAGAACCGCCATGACGGACGTCATGACCACACAACCGGCCACCGAGGCGACGGCTCCGCCCTCCGTCGCCCTGAGCGGCGCGGTGAGGGAACTGGGTTTGAAGCGAGGCGAGTTCGACCTCGCCGTACTCCTCGGGCGCATCCGCACCGTGCCGGACTCGGCGGGGACGCAGCGCCGCGTCACCCGCGCGGAGATCGACCGCGTTCGAGGCGGTGAACGTTTCCCCGAGGCGTTGCGGGAAAGCGTCCGGGTCGTGGGCACCACGGAAGCCGCAGAGCTCATGGGCATCACCACGGCCCGGTTCACCCGACTCGCCCGTGCCGGTTTCCTGACACCGGTTAAGTGCTATTTGAATCGGTACAGGGCAGTTGTCTGGCTCTATCTTGCCGAGGAGCTGCGGCACTTCGCGGCCAGCGAGATGCACAACGCCCTGCTCGCCGGTCGTCTGCCCGGGCCCGTCCGCGAGCGGCTGGACGACGGACAGGATCTTCGGGCGCGCAACTGGCGGAGCCGTCACGTGGGATTTCAGCTGCGGCAGACCGAGGATCCGTGGCTGCGCGTGGCCGCGATGGCAGCACTCCTCGATCAGGCACAGTTGGCTGACCTCGTCCGGGATCCGTATGAGCGGGCCTACCTCAGTCGGCTCATGCCCGCGCCGCGCATGCAAGGGACATCCGACTCGCCCGCGGCGCTCATCGTCGAGAGGATCATGTTCGCGGACGATCCAGATGAGCTTCGCTGGCTGCGCGCCAGTCTTCTGCTCGGCTTGGCCCAGGCGCGCGCGGCGCGTCCGGCACCCCGCCCCGCTGCGGCCGCCGCTGTCGAACCGGCTACGGCTCGCACAGGACCCGAGCAGCGGAGGGATCCGACGGCGGAAGAGGCCATGGTCCCGCAAGACGCTTCACGGGGCCTGAGGAAGTGGCTGCGCCGCAGGCGGGCGTAGCCGACTGGTGCGTACGGCGGCTTGTCCTGCCGCGTCTGTCTCGGTGGGGCCGACACCGTGCGGCGCCTTCAGATCGTCGCGTCGAGGTCCTTCGCGTACTCCTCGATGGCCGGCCTGTAGCCCTCGACTTCCGGATCATTGCTCGTGGCCACCAGCTGAGTCAGAAGCAGCCGCATCGCGTCGTGCGTCCGCCCGACGTTGTACAGCGCCATCGCCAGGAACATCTTGAGCCCGTTGTCCGCGGGGAATTCGTCAACCGCCGCTTCAAGTGTGGTGACGGCCTCCTCGTAACGGCCCAGAATCCGGTAGGTGCTGCCCAGGCCGAGCAGAGCGCCACGGCGATCGTCGCCATCGAGCGCCTCTCCCGCGAGTGCGCGCTCGTAGTACGGCACCGCCTCGGCCTCCAGGCCGAGTGTGTCGTGCACCCACGCGGTCTGGTACGCCACCTCCCCGTCCCCGGGGAACCGCGCGGCAAGCCTCACGAGCTGTTCCCGGGCTTCCTCGCGCCGCCCTGCTTCGCGCAGGTTTACGGCCTCGGAGAGCAACTGGTCCCTGTCCCTCTCACCCGCGCTCACGTGCTGGTCCCCTCTCCTTAGCCACCCGACTCACCCAAGTTCTCGTGCCAACGAGTCACCCGTCACCCCCATACTGAACGGAGACACGCATGTCCATCCTGTACTACTCCAAGCCCGCCCCGCGATCATCAGCGGGCCAGTTCGGTCTCCAGCCATGTACGGCCACGTGCTCGTGCGCTGAGCCGCACGCCGCCCAGGCGCGAGGTGAGGCGCTCGGCCTCCGCACGCACAGAGCTCTCCGCCTCCGCGCCCACGTCCTCAAGGAACCTGTACACGATGTCGCCCGCACCGTCCTGGGCCCACCCGCCCACGATCCGGCCGTTCCACCAGACAGACGGACCGATGTTGCCGGTGTTGTCGAAGAGGCGCGGCCCGTGGTCGCCGAGAAACCACGCGCGGTGCCGCCAGCCCATCGGCGTCGAGTCAAGGCCGGGCAGCAGAGCCGCCCACGGTTCGGGCCGGGGCGTCTCGTCGACGTCATCGGGGAGGAGCAGACCCACCTCCCCGTCCAGGTCCACCTCTACCGGCCGCAGCGTGGACAGGGCCTTCTTCGTCTGAGTCTTGGTCCACCCCGCCCACCAGCGCAGGTCGTCCGCCGTGGCCGGTCCGAACGTGCGCAGCCAGCGCCGGGCCAGCTCGGTCTCGGCCTCTTGGACGGTCCAGTCGGTGAGGCCACCGGGAAACCAGTCATGCAGAGGGGCCCAGCGGTACTGGTGCGATGTCCAGGTGCCGCGAGGGCGGCCACGCACCACATGTCCCTCGGTGGCCAGCAGCAGAAGGAGCCTGCTGGCCAGCTTCTGGCGGCCCTCGTAGCTCTTTCCGCGCGCCATCACGAGCTCGGTGCTCAGCCGGGGGTCGTCGGCGGCCAGCTCGCTCGCGGTCGCCTCACCTCGCCTGCGCAGAGCCTCCAGCGCGATCTCCTCGGCCCGTGTCAGCCAGGCCGTGACTTCATCGGGCGTGTCGGCGACTCCGGTCTCGGCCAGCATCGTCAGAAGGAGACGGCGTTCCCGGGCCGCGACCAGACGCGAGCAGGCGGCCTGCAGCACGGGAGCGATGTCCAGGGAAGTGACGAACACCGTGCGGCGCATGCCCATCAGCCGGATCAGCGTGCGGTCCTCATAGAGCGCCCGCTCCAGCTCGCTCACACGGCCATCGTGCATGCGGGCCCAGGCGCCCACGTACACCGACGACGGGTCGCTGCCGTGCAGGGCCAGCATCGAACGGGCGACCTCGACCGGATCATCCGCTCTCGTGCCTGGCGTCAACCGGTGCCGCACCGCCAGCCGCGCCCGGCGCTCCTCCACATCGATCCGTCGCAAGGCGCCTCCCCGTGGGTTCCTGAACCTTTCGTGCTTGTGCTGTTGCTGCGCCCTGCCACTACGTGTGCGGGCGGAACAGCCCTTCCTGCACCACGGACACGAGCAGCCGTCCCTCGGTGTCGTAGATGCGGCCGCGGGCGAGGCCACGACCCCCCGTCGCGATGGGGGACTCCTGGTCGTACAGGAACCACTCGTCGGCGCGGAACGGGTGGTGGAACCACATGGCGTGGTCGAGTGAGGCCATGTCGAAGCCGCGGGGGCCCCAGAGCGGTTCGACCGGGATGCGCACGGCGTCGAGGAGCGTCATGTCGCTCGCGTAGGTGAGCGCGCAGGTGTGCACGAGCGGGTCGTCGCCCAGCGGGCCGACGGCACGCATCCACACGGCGCTGCGCGGTTCGGCGTCCTTGATCTCCTCGGTGGTCCAGCGAAGTCGGTCCACGTAGCGGATGTCGAAGGGCTGGCGCCGGGCCATGCGCTCCCACTGTTCGGGCAGCGCACCGAGATGTTCCTTGATCTCCTCGGCGACGGTCGGCAGCGATTCGGGGTCGGGAGCGGTGAGGCGCGGCGGCAGCTGATGTTCGAAGGCGCCCTGTTCGGGCTTGTGGAAGGAGGCGGTGAGGTTGAAGATCGTGCGGCCCTGCTGGACGGCGGTGACGCGGCGCGTGGTGAAGGAGCGCCCGTCCCTGACCCGCTCGACCTGGTACACGATGGGCACCCCCGGACGTCCGGGGCGCAGGAAGTATGCGTGCAGCGAGTGCACCGGGCGGTCGCCCTCGGTGGTGCGGCCCGCCGCCACCAGGGCCTGCCCGGCGACCTGCCCGCCGAACACCCGCTGCAAGGACTCCTGGGGGCTGCGGCCCCGGAAGATGTTGACCTCGATCTGCTCAAGGTCCAGCAGATCGACCAGCCGTTCGGCGGGGTTGCTCATGACGCTTACTCGACTCCTGTCCGGGGCACGCGGTTCCTGCGGGCGATCAGAGCTGGCCGACGTCCGTGACGCGGACGACGGCCCGGCCCTCCTCGTCGGAGGCCGCGAGGTCGACCTCCGCGCTGATGCCCCAGTCATGGTCGCCGTTCGGGTCGGCGAAGGTCTGGCGGACGCGCCACAGGCCGTGCTCCGGGTCCTCCTCGATGGACAGCAGCTTGGGGCCGCGCGCGTCGGGGCCGGTCCCGAGATCTTCGTACTCGTCCCAGTACTTGTCCATGGCCTCACCCCAGGCGTCCGCGTCCCAGCCGGACTCCGCGTCCAGCTCGCCCAGCTCCTCGACGTTGTCGAGAGCGGCCAGTTCGACCCTGCGGAACAGCGCGTTGCGCACCAGGACGCGGAAGGCGCGGGCGTTGGCCGTGACCGGCTTGACCTGGTCGGCCTTCTCCTGGGCCTCCTCGGCCGTCATGACCTCGGGGTTGGCCAGCTGCTCCCACTCGTCGAGGAGGCTGGAGTCGACCTGGCGGACCATCTCGCCGAGCCAGGCGATCAGGTCCTCCAGGTCCTCGGACTTCAGGTCGTCGGGGATGGTGTGTTCCAGGGCCTTGTAGGCACTGGCCAAGTAGCGCAGCACGATGCCCTCGGTGCGCGCGAGTTCGTAGAAGGAGGTGAACTCCGTGAAGGACAGCGCCCGCTCGTACATGTCGCGGATGACGGACTTCGGGGACAGCGGGTGGTCGCCGACCCACGGGTGGCTCGTCCGGTAGGTGTTGTAGGCGTGGAGGAGCAACTCTTCCAGCGGCTTGGGGTAGGTGATGTCCTGGAGCCGCTCCATGCGCTCCTCGTATTCGACACCATCCGCCTTCATCAGCGCCACGGCTTCGCCGCGTGCCTTGTTCTGCTGGGCCGCGAGGATCTGGCGCGGGTCGTCGAGAGTGGACTCGACCACGGACACCATGTCCAGGGCGTACGAGGGGGAGTCCGGGTCGAGAACCTCGAAGGCGGCGAGGGCGAAGGTCGACAGCGGCTGGTTGAGCGCGAAGTCCTGCTGGAGGTCGACGGTCAGGCGCACGATACGGCCCGTGGCGTCCGGCTCGTCGAGCTTCTCCACGACGCCACCGGCGAGCAGCGACCGGTAGATCGCGATGGCGCGGCGGATGTGCCGGAGCTGCGCCTTGCGCGGCTCGTGGTTGTCCTCCAGGAGGTGGCGCATCGCCGTGAAGGCGTTGCCGGGGCGCGCGATCACGGACAGCAGCATGGTGTGCGTGACGCGGAAGCGGGAGGTCAGCGGCTCCGGCTCGGAGGCGATGAGCTTCTCGAAGGTGTTCTCGGTCCAGCCGACGAAGCCCTCGGGGGCCTTCTTGCGGACCACCTTGCGGCGCTTCTTCGCATCATCGCCCGCCTTCGCGAGCGCCTTTTCGTTTTCGATGACGTGTTCGGGTGCTTGGGCGACCACGAAGCCGGCCGTGTCGAAGCCCGCGCGTCCGGCCCGCCCGGCGATCTGGTGGAATTCCCGCGCGCGCAAGGTGCGGACCCGGTTGCCGTCGTACTTGGTGAGCGCGGTGAAGAGGACGGTGCGGATCGGGACGTTGACGCCGACGCCGAGGGTGTCCGTGCCACAGATGACCTTCAGAAGGCCCGCCTGGGCGAGCTTCTCCACCAGTCGGCGGTACTTCGGCAGCATTCCGGCATGGTGCACGCCGATGCCGTGGCGCACGTAGCGCGAGAGGTTGCGGCCGAACTTGGTGGTGAAGCGGAAATTGCCGATCAGATCGGCGATCTTGTCCTTCTCCTCGCGCGTGCACATATTGATGCTCATCAGCGACTGGGCGCGCTCGACGGCCTGTGCCTGCGTGAAGTGCACGATGTAGACCGGAGCCTGCTTGGTCTCCAGAAGCTCGGTGAGCGTCTCGGTGATCGGCGTCAGCCGGTACTCGTACGACAGCGGCACGGGGCGCGTCGCGGAGCGGACGACCGAGGTGGGGCGGCCGGTGCGGCGCGTGAGGTCCTTCTCGAACATGCTGACGTCGCCGAGCGTCGCCGACATGAGGATGAACTGCGCCTGCGGCAGTTCGAGCAGCGGGATCTGCCAAGCCCAGCCGCGGTCCGGTTCGGCGTAGAAGTGGAACTCGTCCATCACGACCTGGCCGATGTCGGCGTCCTTGCCGTCGCGCAGGGCGATCGAGGCGAGGACCTCGGCGGTGCAGCAGATGACGGGGGCGTCGGAGTTGACGGAGGCGTCGCCCGTGAGCATGCCGACGTTCTCGGTGCCGAAGAGCTTGCACAGGTCGAAGAACTTCTCCGACACCAGTGCCTTGATGGGGGCCGTGTAGAAGGTGACCTTGTCCTGGGCGAGGGCGGTGAAGTGAGCACCTGCCGCCACCAGGCTCTTTCCGGAGCCCGTGGGAGTGGACAAGATCACGTTGGCCCCGGAGACCACCTCGATCAGCGCCTCCTCCTGGGCCGGGTAGAGAGTGATTCCCTGCTCCTCGGCCCAGGTGGAGAAGGCTTCGAAGAGGGCATCGGGGTCGGCGTCCGGCGGCAGCTGATCGATAAGGGTCACACCCCCATCTTGCCTTCCTTCGCACCCGATGAGGGAACCGGCGGTTCCCTCGAAGATCACGAAGGCTACGCTGTGTCGCCAACGGGGCATCAGAACATGGGAAATGGGGCGGGCAGCAGCAATGATGGGACCGGCGCACTCTCTGTCGGGAGCGGCGGCCTGGCTCGGGGTCGGTGCGGCCGCGGCGGCCGCGGGACACACGATGCCCTGGCCGGTTCTTCTCGTAGGAGCCCTTATTTGTGCCGGGGCGGCCCTCGCGCCCGACCTCGACCACAAGTCGGCGACCATTTCGAGAGCCTTCGGGCCGGTTTCCCGGGGCCTGTGCGAAATTGTCGACAAACTCTCGTACGCCGTCTACAAGGCGACACGGAAGGCGGGCGACCCCCGGCGCTCAGGCGGCCACCGCACGCTCACCCACACCTGGCTGTGGGCGGTGCTGATAGGGGCGGGCGCCTCGGCTCTGGCGATCTTCGGCGGGCGGTGGGCGGTGCTCGCGATCCTCTTCGTCCACATGGTGCTCGCCATCGAAGGCCTGCTGTGGCGGGCGGCGCGCGGATCGAGCAGCGATGTGCTGGTCTGGCTGCTCGCGGCCACCAGCGCGTGGATCCTCGCAGGCGTTCTGGACAAGCCGGGCAACGGCGCGGACTGGCTTTTCACCGCACCCGGCCAGGAGTACCTCTGGCTCGGCCTGCCGATCGTGCTCGGCGCGCTGGTGCACGACATCGGGGACGCGCTGACTGTCTCCGGCTGCCCGATCCTGTGGCCCATTCCCATCGGCCGCAAGCGCTGGTACCCGATCGGACCGCCGAAGGCACTGCGCTTCCGGGCCGGAAGCTGGATCGAGCTGAAGGTGCTGATGCCGGTGTTCATGCTGCTCGGGGGAGTGGGCGGCGCGGCCGCGCTCAACTTCATCTGAGGCAGAACGGACTCCGGCCGAGCGGCCGGGGGCCGAACCGGGGGTCAGCTGCCGGACCGGCTCCCCTTGGCCGTGTCAGCAGGCGGCTCGTCCATGGAAGTGGCGAGGCGGTCGCCGTGCCAGGAGTGCCAGAGGGCGGCGTACGCTCCGTCGGCCCGCACGAGATCGTCATGGCTGCCCAGCTCGGTGACGCGGCCCTTCTTCATCACCGCGACTCGGTCCGCGTCATGGGCCGTATGCAGGCGGTGGGCGATGGCGATCACGGTTCGGCCGCGCAGGACGGCGGCCAGAGCCTGCTCCGTGTGCCGTGCGGTGGCCGGGTCCAGGAGCGCCGTGGCCTCGTCGAGTATCAGGGTGTGCGGGTCGGCGAGGACGACGCGGGCCAGGGCCAGCTGCTGGGCCTGCGCTCCGTCCAGCTCAAGGCCACCGGAGCCCAGCTCCGTGTCGAGGCCGTCCGGCAGCGCACCGGCCCACTCGGCGCCGACCGAAGTCAGAGCGGCGTTCAGCTCGGGGTCCGATGCGGACTCCGCCGCGATCAGCAGATTGTCCCGGACGGTGCCGTGGAACACATGGTGCTCCTGGGTGACGAGGACGACCTGGCGGCGCAGCCGGTCGGCGGGCAGACCGGCGATCGGCACCCCGCCGACGGTCACCGAGCCTTTGGCGGGCGTGTCGATGCCCGCAAGAAGCCGGCTCAAGGTGGTCTTGCCTGCACCGGAGGGGCCGACGAGGGCCAGACGTTCGCCAGGGCGCACCGACAGATCGACGCCCTGGAGGACATCGGCGCCGTCGGGGTAGGCGAACCACACGCCTTCGACATCGATGCGATCGTTCGCGGGGATGAGCGCCTTCGGGGCGGCTTGCTCCGAAGGAGTGGTGGCCGGTTCTGCGGGAGTGGCTGCCTGATCCGAGGGAGTGGCGGCGAGCCCCTCGACCCTGGCGAACGAAGCGCCACTGCTCTGCAGTTCCTCGACCCGCTGCAGGATCGTGTCGAGCGGCTGGGAGAGCTGGCGCAGGTACAGCGCCGAAGCGATGACCGCGCCCAGGCTCACCGTGCCGTTCGCGTGCAGGGCACCACCGATGACCAGCATGCCGACGACCGGGATCACGTACGAGATGTCGACGGCGGGGAAGAGGACGTTCCGCAGGTGCAGGGTGCGCTCATGGGCGGAGACGCACCGCTCGATCTCCCTCTCGCTGTCCGCGACGCGCCGGTCCCGCAGTCCGAAGGCCTCGATGGTGCGGGCTCCGGACGCGGTGGCGGCGAGCACCTCGGCCAGCGCGGAGTGGGCCTCACCCTGGGCGAGGTAGGCGGAACGTGCGCGCCGCAGGTACCAGCGGGCGGCGAACCAGATGCCCGTCAGGCCGAGCACTCCGCAGGCACCGAGCAGCGGATCGAGCAGAAACACCGCACCGATGATGAACAGCGCCTGCACGGCCGCGACGAAGACATCGGGGCCGGTGTCCCGCAGCGTCTGACCGGTAGTCGCGATGTCGGAGGTGCCGCGCGCGGTCAGGTCACCGGCGCCCGCGCGCTCGACGACCGAGGAGGGCAGGGCGAGCGCACGGTCCACGAACTCCTCGCGGATACGGGCGAGGGTGCGCTCGCCGAAGCGGTGGCCGAGGTAGCGGGCGTGGCGCGCGAGGAGAAGCTGGGCCACGGCTCCGGCGAGGATGCCGATGGCGAGGCGGTCCACGGCTGCGACGTCCCCACCGTCCTGCACCGTGTTCACGATGCGGCCGAGGAGCCAGGGGCCGATGAGCCCCGCCGCCGCGGCCAGCGCGTTGAAAAGGAGCATGGCGGCGAAGGCCCGGGCGTCCCGCCGGATCAGCCGCAGGGCGGCGCGGTGGACCTGACCGGGGTCCGCGACGGGCAGACGGTCGGCGGCGGCTTCGGGCGTGTCCCCGTTGCGGGGCGGCGTCATCGGAGGGCCTCGTGAGTCGGCTCGGAGGGAGGGTGGTGGTCCTCGCGGTCATCTGGTGGGTTGTGCTCGTGCGGCTCCGCCGCTGGGGCGGCTTCCTCGGTGTCGCGCGACACCAGGCGGCGGTAGCCGGGGTGGCGCGACAGAAGGTCGGCGTGGCTGCCCGTTGCGACGACGTGGCCGTCGACCAGGTGGTGCACGACATCGGCCTGCTCGAGGACGAGGGGAGAAGTGCTGACCACGAGAGTCGTGCGGCCGGAGCGGGCCGACCGGAGTCCGGCGGCCATCTTGGCCTCGGTGTGCGCGTCCACCGCCGAAGTCGGCTCGACCGCCAGCAGCACCTCGGGGTCGGCCAGAAGAGCGCGGGCCAGACGGATGCGCTGCCGTTGTCCGCCGGAGAGATTGTGGCCGTGGGCGTCGAGGCGGGCATCGAGGCCACCCGGGAGGCCGAGTACGACGTCCTGGGCCGCGGCTGCCTCGACCGCACGGGTGAGGGCGTCCTCGTCCTGGGGACGGCGACCGCAGAGCGCCGCGCGCAGCTCACCGGCGAACAGATGGGCTTCGTTGTCCGCGACGAGGATGCGCGCGCGGACCTGATCCAGAGGGACGGCGTCGAGACGGGCGGGGCCCCAGGCGACCGGGCCGGCGGCGAACCGTCCGAGGCGGTCGACGACCTCCGTGGCATCGGCGGCACGGGTGCTGGCGAGCGCGGTGAGGATGCCGGGCTCCACCGTCACTCCGGAGAGCACGTCATGGAGGGTGGCCGGTGTCTCGGGAGCGTCATCGGCGGTGCTTTGGCCGACGCCGGTGGGTCCCTCCGGCGCATCGAGTGCCGATGCCCCGTGGCCCACCCCACTGCCGGGCGTCGCGGACCATGTCTCCGGCTCGATGTTCAGGAAGTCCACGACCCGGCGGGCCGAGACCAGGCCACGGCCGATGTCGTAGCCGCTCTCGATGAAGGACGACACGGGGATCACGAGGACGGCGACGTAACCGTAGACGGCGACCAGCTCGCCAACGGTGATGGTGCCCTGGGCCGCCATGCGGGCGGCGAGCCAGGCCACGGCGGCCAGGAAAACGGTGGGCAGGCCGACCCCGAAGGCCTGGATCCAGCTCATGGACGAACCGACCCGGTAACCCTCGTCCCTCAACTCCCGCGACCTGGCACGGTAGCGGGCCGAGAACACCTGCTTGCCGCCGAGACCCTTGAGGACCCGGAGCCCTGCCGCCAGATCCCCGAGGACGCCGGTCAGCGCGCCCTGTCGCTCCCGGTACGCGGTCTCGGCGCCCTGAAGCCGTCCGAGGAAGGGCCCGACAAGCAGGGCGAGCAGGGGCACGCCGAGCAGGACCACCACGGCCAGCAGGACGGAGTACGACAGGAGCAGGGCGGCGACGACGACGTAGGCGATCACCGAGCCCACCCCGGGACCGGTGACAGTGAGGGTCGAGCCGATGACACCCACGTCGGAGTGGCCGATCGTGACGACTTCGCCGGCCGAGACTCGACGGGGCAGCGTCGCGCCGAGCCGGGTGGCGTGGTCCATCACGACGCGCACAGTGCGGAAGTAGGCGTCGAGGCGGATACGGGTCATGGTGCGGTGCCGCATGATCCCGAGCCAGGCATCGAGGACGCCGACGCCGAGAAGGGCAGCGGTCCAGCCGATCAGGGCGCCCTGGTCGCCGGGACGGAGTCCGTCGTCGATGGCGCGCGACAGAACGTACGGCGGAAGTGTCAGGCCGACCATCCAAGCGCTGCCCAGCAGAGAGCCGAGGGCGACGCGCTTGGGCTGGCTGGCAGTGACCCACCAGAGGTAGCGCGCGGGGCCGCGCCGGTCGGGGATGCCGAAATCCGTGGTCGGTGCAGCCATGCCCGTACCCTAACTACCCCTGAAAGGGGGCGAACCGGCGGCTCACACCGTCGTCATCGGCCTCGACGTGGCGCGGAACGACCCGGGCCCAGCCCCGCTCGGTCCCCACAGGCGGCGAAGGAGGCCAGGTCCGGTCGGTCCCCACAAGGAGCGGGGGCTACCGCGTCCCGGCCGATGCCGCCGCGCCGCCGCACACCGGGCAAGCCGCCGCCCGCCCGCGGTCGGCCCCCGCTAGCCGTGCCAGGAGCGCCACAGGGCGGCGTATGCCCCGTCGGCGGCGACCAGTTGGTCGTGGCTGCCGAGTTCGCTGATGCGACCGTTCTCGACCACCGCGATGACGTCCGCGTCGTGCGCGGTGTGCAGGCGGTGGGCGATGGCCACGACCGTGCGGCCGTCCAGGACGCGGGCGAGCGAGCGCTCCAGATGCCGTGCCGCGCGCGGGTCGAGGAGAGAGGTCGCCTCGTCCAGGACCAGCGTGTGGGGATCGGCGAGGACCAGGCGGGCCAGGGCGATCTGCTGGGCCTGGGCGGGAGTGAGCGCGAAGCCGCCCGAGCCGACCTCGGTGTCGAGCCCGTCGTCGAGACCGCGCGCCCAGTCGGCCGCGTCGACCGCCCCGAGGGCGGCCCACAACTCGGCGTCCCGGGCCCCGGTCCGGGCCAGGAGGAGGTTGTCGCGCAAGGAGCCCACGAAGACGTGATGCTCCTGGTTGACCAGGGCAACGTGGGCGCGGACCTCCTCGGCCGGCATGGCCGACAGCTCGGCGCCGCCCAGTGTGACCTGACCGGTTCGCGGTCCGTAGATACCGGCGAGCAGTCTGCCCAGCGTCGACTTGCCCGCTCCCGACGGACCGACAAGGGCGACACGCGAGCCGGGTTCGACGGCGAGGGAGACCTCACGGAGCACATCGACGCCGTCGCGGTAGCCGAAGTGGACGTCGTCGGCGTGGACGTGGCGCCCCCGCGGGGCGACGGAGGCGTCTCCGGCGTCGGGTTCGATGTCGCGGACTCCGACGAGACGGGCCAGCGAGACCTGGGCGACCTGCAACTCGTCGTACCAGCGCAGGATGATCCCCAAGGGATCGACGAGCATCTGCGCGATCAGGACGCCCGTGGTCAGCTGGCCGACGCCGATCCAGCCCTGCAGCACGAAAACGCCGCCGATCATCAGCGTCGAGCAGAGCACGGTGGTGTGCGTGAGGTTGATCGCCGGGAAGAGGACCGACCGCAGATAAAGGGTGTAGCGCTCCCAGGCGGTCCACTCCTTGATCCGGCGTTCCGAGAGTTCGATGCGGCGGGCGCCGAGCCGGTGGGCCTCGATGGTGCGGCCCGCGTCGACGGTCTCGGCGAGGGCGGCGGCCACGGCGGCGTAACCGGCGGCCTCCGAGCGGTAGGCGGCGGGCGCCCGCTTGAAGTACCAGCGGCAGCCGACCACGAGCAGCGGCACGGCGACGAGCACGGCGGGCGCCAGCGGTGGCGCGGTCACGACCAGCCCGCCGAGCAGCAGCACCACCCACACCACGCCGATCGCGAGCTGCGGCACGGCCTCGCGCATGGCATTGGCGAGGCGGTCGATGTCGGTGGTGATGCGGGAGAGCAGGTCACCCGTGCCGGCCCGCTCAAGGACCCCCGGCGGCAGCCCGACAGACCGGACGAGGAAGTCCTCCCGCAGGTCCGCCAGCATCCGCTCGCCGAGCATCGCGCCCCGCAGCCGCACCTCACGGACGAAGAGGGACTGCACGGCGAGGGCCAGCGCGAACAGGCCGACGGTGCGTTCCAGATGGAGGTCGCGGGCGTCGTGGGAGACCTTCTCCACGAGGTCACCGAGCAGGTAGGGGCCGACCATCGAGGCGACCACGGCGAGCGTGTTCACCGCGATGAGCAGGAGGAAGGCCGTGCGGTGGCGCCGGAAGAGCTCACGGACGTAACTGCGTACGGTCGTGGGTGCGCCGATGGGCAGGGTTTCCGCAGTCGTGGGAGCCGCAGGGTCGTAGTCCGGGGGCGCCAGGCCGATCATGCGGTCTCCTCGATGTTGATGGCGCTCGCATGGGTGATCGCGGTCGCGGTGGTCCTGGCTCTGTTGATCCTGGGTTCGAAGTCGGCCCCGGAACCGGGATCGAGTGCGGCGAGGCCGCCCTCGGCCACGGAGGCCTGCTCGGCGTCGGTCTCGCGGGTCACGACCATGCGGTACCGGGGTTCGCCGTGCATCAGTTCCCGGTGTTCACCCACGGCCGCGACCTCGCCGTCGGCGAGGAACACGACGCGTTCGGCGCGGTCAAGGAGCAGTGGTGACGAGGTGAGAACCACGGTGGTCCGTCCCGTCCGCAGTCGGCGGATGCCTTCCGCGACCCGGGCCTCGGTGTGCGAGTCGACGGCGGACGTCGGCTCGTCGAGCACCAGAGTCTCGGGGTCGGTGACCAGTGAGCGGGCCAGGGCGAGGCGCTGGCGCTGGCCTCCGGAGAGGGACCGGCCGCGCTCCGTGAGGTGGGCGTCCATCGGATCGTCGCTTACCGATGCCTGGGCCAGGGCGTCCAGGACGTCAGCGCACTGTGCCGCCGCGAGCGCCTCGTCGGGGGGGACATTCCCGGAGGAGGGCACATCCAGGAGAGCGCTCAGGGTCCCGGAGAGCAAGACGGGGTCCTTGTCCTGTACCAGTACGTGGGTGCGGGCCGCGGAGAGCGGCATCTCATCCAGCGGGTTGCCGCCCAGCCGCACGGACGGCAGATCCGGGGCGTCCTCGAAGGTGGGGTGGCCGCCGAGACGTTCGGCGAGACGTCCCGCTTCGTCGGGGTCGCCGCAGACCACGGCGGTGAACAGACCGGCTGGGGCGAGAAGCCCTGTCGCCGGGTCGTACAGGTCTCCGGCCTGCGTCGCCGTCGAGCTGGTCGGCTCCTTGCCCTGCCCTGACGCGTCCGCTGTTCTCTTGTCCTGTGCTGACGTGTGCGCTGTTCCATTGCCCTGTGCCGATGGTCCGGGCCGTCCGGCGGTCGGTTCCGTCCGCTCCAGTGCGAGCACCCTTGCCGCCCGCTTGGCGCTGGGGCGGGAGAAGGAGTACGCCATGGCGATCTCTTCGAAGTGCCGCAGCGGATAGTTCAGCATCATGATCGCGCTGTAGACCGTGACCAGTTCGGCGACGGTGATCCGGCCCTCTCGGGCGAGGTGTACGCCGTGCCAGACCAGCGCGATCAGCAGCAGTCCGGGCAGCAGGACCTGCGTCGCGGAGATCACCGCCCACATCCGGGCGCTGCGGACAGCGGCCGTCCTGACCTCCTGTGAGGCACGGCGGTAGCGGTCGAGGAAGAGTTCCTCGCCGCCGATGCCGCGCAGGACCCGCAGCCCGGCGACGGTGTCGGAGGCCAGTTCCGTGGCCCGGCCCGCCTTCTCGCGCTGGAGATCGGCGCGGCGGGTGGCGCGGGGCAGCAGGGGGAGCACGGCCAGGGCGAGCACCGGGATGCCCACCGCGACGACGACACCCAGCGCGGGCTGGTAGACGAGGAGGCCGACGCAGACCAGGAGAACCGTGCAGGCTGCTGCCGCGAACCGGGACAGCGCCTCGACGAACCAACCGATCTTCTCGACGTCACCGGTGGACACGGCTACGACTTCACCGGCCGCCACGCGCCGGGTGAGTACGGAGCCGAGCTGGGCGGTCTTGCGGGCGAGGAGCTGTTGCACCCGGGCCGCGGCGGTGATCCAGTTGGTGACCGCGGTGCGGTGCAGCATCGTGTCGCCCACCGCGATCGCGATGCCGAGGAGGCCGATCAGCGCGCCCGCGAGCGCGAGCCGCCCGCCGGACCGGTCGAGCACGGCCTCGACGGCGATGCCGACCGCGTAGGGCAGGCCCGCGATGGAGCCGAAGTGCAGCAGGCCCCAGGCGAGTGATCTCAGCTGACCCCCGAGCTGGTTCCGGCCCAGCCACAGCAGGAAGCGCGGGCCCGACCGGACATCGGGGACGCCGGGGTCGGGGTAGGGA
>NZ_JASKYR010000219.1:0-10412 GCF_041028215.1 Streptomyces flavofungini | reverse complement strand
TACGGGTGGTCTGGGCCGGGTGGTGGCGCGCCATCTGGTGGTGGAGCACGGGGTTCGTGAGCTGCTGCTTGTGAGTCGGCGTGGTTCGGCTGCCGAGGGGGTTCGGGAGCTGGTCGCGGAGTTGTCGGAGGCCGGGGCTCGGGTTTCGGTGGAGGCCTGTGATGTGGCGGACCGGGATGCGGTCGGTGAGCTTCTGTCGCGGTATGCGGTGGGTGCGGTGGTGCATTCGGCGGGTGTGCTGGATGACGGCACTGTCGAGTCGCTGACGCCCGAGCGGTTGGCGGGTGTGCTGCGGGCCAAGGTGGACGCGGCGTGGAACCTGCACGAGGCGACCAAGGACCTCGACCTCGGCGCCTTCGTCCTCTTCTCCTCGATGTCCGGCATCCTCGGCGGCCCCGGGCAGGCCAACTACGCCGCGGGCAACACCTTCCTGGACGCCCTGGCCCGCCACCGCCGCTCCCTCGGCCTGCCCGCCGTGTCGCTGGCATGGGGGCCCTGGACCCAGGAAGCCGGAATGATCGGCACCCTGTCCGACACGGACGTACGCCGCATCGCCCGGGCCGGAATGCCCGAGCTGGACGCCGAGCAGGGCACGGCGCTGTTCGACGCGGCCCTCGCCTCCGGCGAGACGAACGTCCTTCCCGTGCGCCTCGATCTGACCGCGCTGCGCGAGCAGGGCGAACCGCACCCGATGATGCGCGGTCTCGTCCGTGTGCGCAGGCGTCGTTCGGCGGCCGGTGGCTCGGCGGCGACGGCGGGTCTGGTGCAGCGCCTGGAAGCACTGGGCGCCGACGAGCGGCGCGAGGTGCTGCTCGACCTGGTGCGCGGCCAGATCGCGGTGGTGCTCGGTCACGCGGGGGCACAGACGGTCGACCCGGCGCGCGCCTTCCAGGACCTGGGCTTCGACTCACTGACGGCGGTGGAGCTGCGCAACCGCCTGGGCAAGGCCACGGGCCTGCGCCTGTCCGCGACGGTCGTCTTCGACTACCCGACGGCCCACGCGCTGGTGGGATACCTGCTGGACGAGCTGTTCGGAGCGGCGGAGCCCGAGGCCGTGGTGCCGGTGGCGGCGCTGCCCTCGATCGCGGACGACCCGGTCGTCATCGTCGGCATGGCGTGCCGCTATCCGGGCGGCGTGGCCTCGCCCGAGGACCTGTGGCACGTGGTCTCCGAGGGAGTCGACGCCGTCACGGAGTTCCCCGCGAACCGTGGCTGGGACATCGACACCCTCTACAACCCCGACCGCGACGCCTCCGGCACCACGTACACCAAGGCCGGTGGCTTCCTGCACGAGGCAGGCGCCTTCGACCCGGAGTTCTTCGGGATGAGTCCGCGTGAGGCGGTGGCCACGGACGCGCAGCAGCGGTTGCTGCTTGAGACGACGTGGGAGGCCATCGAGCGGTCCGGGATCGACCCGGTGTCGCTGCGCGGCAGCCAGACCGGTGTCTTCGCGGGCGTCATGTACAACGACTACGGCAACATGCTCGCCGACGAGCAGTACGAGGGCTTCCGCAGCAACGGCAGCGCGCCCAGCATCGCGTCGGGCCGGGTGTCGTACACGTTCGGGTTCGAGGGCCCGGCGGTGACGGTGGACACGGCGTGCTCGTCGTCCCTGGTGGCCCTGCACTGGGCGGCGCAGGCGTTGCGTTCGGGTGAGTGCTCGTTGGCGGTCGCTGGTGGTGTGACGGTGATGTCGACGCCGACGACGTTTGTGGAGTTCTCGCGGCAGGGTGGGTTGTCGGCGGATGGCCGGTGCCGTTCGTTCGCGGATGCGGCCGATGGTGTGGGCTGGTCCGAGGGTGTGGGCATGGTGGTGCTTGAGCGTCTGTCGGACGCGCGCCGCAAGGGTCACCGGGTGTTGGCGGTGGTGCGGGGTTCGGCGGTCAATCAGGACGGTGCGTCCAATGGCCTGACCGCCCCGAACGGTCCCTCGCAGCAGCGGGTGATCCGTCAGGCACTCGCCAGTGGCGGTCTGTCGGCGGCGGATGTGGATGTCGTCGAGGCACACGGTACGGGTACGACTCTGGGCGACCCGATCGAGGCGCAGGCGCTGCTCGCCACCTACGGCCAGGGCCGCGACTGGGAGAAGCCGCTCCTGCTCGGCTCGATCAAGTCCAACATCGGTCACACGCAGGCCGCGGCGGGCGTCGCGGGTGTGATCAAGATGGTGATGGCGATGCGGCACGGGATGCTGCCGCGCACCCTGCACGTCGACGCGCCGTCCTCGCACGTGGACTGGTCGGACGGCGCGGTGGAGCTGCTGACCGGCGAGCAGGAGTGGCCGGGGGAGGAGCGCGTGCGTCGGGCGGGTGTGTCCTCGTTCGGCATCAGCGGCACCAACGCCCACGTCATCCTGGAACAGCCCGAACCGGCAGCCGAGGTGGAGACCGGCGGTGAGGGCATCGCCTCGCTGGCCCCGGGCATCGTGCCGATGGTGCTGGCAGGGCGTACGGAGGAGGCACTGCGCGCCCAGGCCGCGCGGCTCCTCGCCCGCATCGAGGCCGATCCGGCGCTGCGCGCGGTCGACCTGGGCCTCTCCCTCGCCACCCAGCGTTCGCTCTTCGACCACCGGGCCGTGGTCCTGGCGGACGGCTGGGACACCGCCGTCCGCGGTCTGGCCGCCGTGTGCGTGGGCGAGCCGGACCCGGCCGCGATCGTCGGCGAGAACGAGGCCGGTCGGACGGCGTACCTGTTCTCGGGCCAGGGCTCGCAACGCCTTGGCATGGGGCGTGAGCTCTACGCACGTTTCCCGGTGTTCGCGGAGTCGTTCGACGCGGTGTGCGCTGCTTTGGACGGGCTTTTGGAGCGTCCGCTGCGTGAGGTGGTGTGGGGCGACGATGAGGCTGTGCTGAACGGCACCGCGTATGCGCAGGCGGGGTTGTTCGCCGTAGAGGTGGCGCTGTTCCGTCTGGTGGAGTCGTGGGGTGTGCGGCCGGAGTTCGTGGCCGGTCATTCGATAGGTGAGGTGGCGGCGGCGCATGTGGCCGGGGTCTTCTCACTCACCGATGCGTGTGCTCTGGTAGCGGCGCGTGGTCGTTTGATGCAGGCGCTGCCAGCGGGCGGTGCGATGGTGGCGGTGGAGGCCACCGAGGCGGAGGTTCTTGAGCACTTGGGTCCGGTCGAGGGTGAGGTGTCGATCGCCGCGATCAATGGCCCGTCCTCGGTGGTGGTTTCGGGTGCCGAGGGTCCTGTGGAGGCGGTGGCGGAGGTCTTCCGCGCCCAGGGGCGTCGTATGTCCCGGCTCCGGGTCTCGCACGCGTTCCACTCGCCGCTGATGGAGCCGATGCTGGCGGAGTTCCGCGAGGTGGTGGCGGGTCTGTCGTTCGGTGAGCCGAAGCTGCCGGTGGTCTCGAATGTGACCGGACAGCTCGCCGAGGCGGGTACGTTGACCTCCCCGGATTACTGGGTGAGCCATGTCCGTCAGGCTGTCCGCTTCGACGACGGTGTGCGCGCCCTGGTGGAGCAGGGTGTGTCACGGTTCGTGGAGCTTGGCCCGGACGGTGTGCTGAGTGCCATGGCACGGGAGAGCGCGGGTGAGGACGCGGTCCTGGTGCCGCTGCTGCGCAAGGACCGCGAGGAAGTCACCACCGTCCTGACCGCGCTGGCCGAGCTGCACGTGTGCGGCGTCGCCGCCGACTGGGGCACTGTCCTCGACGGTACGGGCGGCCGGGCGGTGGATTTGCCGACGTACGCCTTCCAGCACGAGTACTTCTGGCCGACGGGCACCGTCACCGGCAGTGGTGACATCCGGCTGGCCGGTCTCGGCGCTGCCGGGCACCCCCTGCTGGGCGCGGCCGTGGAACTGGCCGGTGGCGACGGCCTGGTGTTCACCGGCCGCCTGTCGACGCAGTCCCACCCGTGGCTGGCCGATCACGTCGTGCGGGGTGCCGTACTGGTGCCGGGCACGGCCCTGCTCGAACTCGCCGTACGGGCCGCCGACGAGGTCGGCTGCGACGCGGTCGAGGAACTGACCCTGCCCACGCCGCTGGTGCTCCCCGAGCGCGGTGCCGTGCGCATCCAGGTGAGCATCGGTGAGCCGGACGAGGCCGGTCGCCGCACGGTGACCGTCCACTCCCGCGAGGACGCGGGCGACGAGCGGCAGCCGTGGAGCCTGCACGCCCAGGGCGTACTGGCCCCGGACGCGGTGGCCCCGGAGTTCGACGCCTCGGTGTGGCCGCCGCGTGACGCGGCGCCGGTCGAGGTGAGCGACTGCTACGAGCGGCTCGCCGAGGCCGGTCTGCGCTACGGCCCCGTCTTCCAGGGCCTGCGCGCCGCCTGGCGGCGCGGCGACGAGGTGTTCGCCGAGGTCGCGCTCGGCGAGGACGTCGACGGTACGGCGTACGGGCTGCACCCGGCGCTCTTCGACGCGGCCCTGCACGCCTCGTTCGCCTTCGGCGACGACGACGCCCCGGGTGGTGTGCCGTTCGTCTGGGAGGGCGTGTCGCTGCACGCGTCCGGCGCGTCGGTGCTGCGGGTCCGGCTTGCCAGGACCGGCGACGACACCCTGGCCGTGCACATGGCCGACCCGGCCGGGGCGCCCGTCGCCTCCGTCGAGGCCCTGACGGTGCGCGCGGCCTCCGTGGGTGTACGAGCCGACGACGCCTCCCGGTCGCTGTACCGCACGGAGTGGGTCCCGGCCCGGGGCGCCGACAGCGGCGCCGTCGAGGGTCCGGTGGGCGTCCTCGGCGCGATCGGGGGCATGCGGCTCGCTGACGCGCCGGAAGGCGGGTTCGTGCCGTTCGCGGACCTCGCGGAGCTGACCGGTGCCGGTGAGGTGCCGAGGGTGGTACTGGTCGACGCCGCCGCGTCCGCCGAGGACACCGGCGTGGCCGTCGCCGCGCATCGCGCCGCCGCGCGGGCCCTGGAACTGGTGCGTGCCTGGCTGGCGGAGGAGCGGTTCGCCGATGCGCGCCTGGTGTTCGTCGTGCGCGGCACCGAGGACACCGACGGCCTGACCGCGGCTCCTGTACGGGGCCTGCTGCGCTCGGTGTCCCTGGAACACCCGGGCCGCTTCGGACTCCTCGACATCAAGAATGGGACCGGCGAGAACGAGACCGGCGAGAACGGGATCGTCGACGACGCGGCCCGCACCGGAGCGCTGCTCGCCGCCCTCTCCATGGAGGAGACGGAAACCGGCGTACACGATGGTGAGGTGCGGGTACCGCGACTGACCCGGACCACTCCGGCCGACGGCACGGAGAGCCCGGGGACCGGCGCCCTCCTGTCGGACCCCGACGGCGGCACCGTACTGGTGACCGGCGGCACGGGCGGTCTGGGCCGGATCATGGCCAGGCACCTGATCGAGGAACACGGGATACGGGATCTGCTCCTGGTGAGCCGGCGCGGTCCGGCCGCCGAGGGCATCGACGCCGTGACGGCCGAACTGACCGGCCTGGGCGCCCGGGTCTCGGTCGCGGCGTGCGACCTGGCCGACCGTACGGCCGTGGACGCCCTGCTCGCCGGAGTGCCCGCCGACAGCCCGGTGCGGGCGGTCGTGCACGCGGCCGGTGTCCTGGACGACGGCATGGCCGAGTCCTTCACGGCGGAGCGGCTGGCGGGCGTGCTGCGTCCGAAGGTGGACGCGGCGTGGAACCTGCACGAGGCGACCAGGGACCTCGGCCTCGGTCTCGAAGCCTTCGTCCTCTTCTCCTCGGTCGCGGGGACCTTCGGCAGCGCGGGCCAGGGCGCCTACGCGGCGGGCAACGCCTTCCTGGACGCCCTCGTCGAGCACCGCCGGGCCCTCGGCCTGCCCGCAGTCTCCCTGGCATGGGGCCCGTGGGCGCAGGACGCGGGGATGACGGAGGGCCTCTCGGACACGGACCGGCGGCGTATCGCCCGGTCCGGGCTGCCCGCCGTCTCGGCTGGGCAGGGCACGGCGCTGTTCGACGCGGCCCTCGCCTCCGGCGAACCGGTCGTCCTGCCCGTCCGCCTCGACCTGGCCGCGCTGCGCGGTCAGGAGGACGTCCCGCACCTGCTGCGCGGCCTCGTCCGGACCCGCAGGCGCCGTTCGGCGGCCGGGGGATCGGCGGCGACGGCCGGTCTCGTACAGCGCCTTGAGGGCCTGGGCGAGACCGAGCGCCGCGAGATCATGCTCGACCTGGTGCGCGGCCAGATCGCGGTGGTGCTCGGCCACTCCGGTGCCCAGACCGTGGACCCCGAGAAGGCCTTCCAGGACCTGGGCTTCGACTCGCTGACAGCGGTGGAGCTGCGCAACAAGCTGGGCAGGGCGACGGGCCTGCGGCTGCCCGCGACGCTAGTCTTCGACTACCCGACCGCCGCCCTTCTGGCGGGCCATCTGCTCGACGGTGTCCTCGGCGCCGAGGCAGAGGCGGCGACGGCGGCTGTGGTGCCGGTGGCGGCGCTGCCGTCGGTGGCGGATGATCCGGTGGTCATCGTCGGGATGGCGTGCCGGTATCCGGGTGGTGTGGCTTCGCCGGAGAATTTGTGGCGGGTCGTGTCGGAGGGTGTGGACGCGGTCTCGGAGTTCCCGTCGGATCGTGGCTGGGATGTGGAGGCGCTGTACAACCCGGATCGTGGGGTGCCGGGCACGACGTATACGCGCTCGGGCGGCTTCTTGCACGAGGCCTCGGAGTTCGACCCGGAGTTCTTCGGGATGAGTCCGCGTGAGGCGGTGGCCACGGACGCGCAGCAGCGGTTGCTGCTTGAGACGACGTGGGAGGCCATCGAGCGGTCCGGGATCGACCCGGTGTCGCTGCGCGGCAGCCAGACCGGCGTCTTCGCGGGCGTCATGTACCACGACTACGCCAACCTGCTGGCCGGTCCCGAGTTCGAGGGCTACCAGGGCAGTGGCAGTGCCGGAAGCATCGCGTCGGGCCGGGTGTCGTACACGTTCGGGTTCGAGGGCCCGGCGGTGACGGTGGACACGGCGTGCTCGTCGTCGTTGGTGGCCTTGCACTGGGCGGCGCAGGCGTTGCGTTCGGGTGAGTGCTCGTTGGCGGTCGCTGGTGGTGTGACGGTGATGTCGACGCCGACGACGTTTGTGGAGTTCTCGCGGCAGGGTGGGTTGTCGGCGGATGGCCGGTGCCGTTCGTTCGCGGATGCGGCCGATGGTGTGGGCTGGTCCGAGGGTGTGGGCATGGTGGTGCTTGAGCGTCTGTCGGACGCGCGCCGCAAGGGTCACCGGGTGTTGGCGGTGGTGCGGGGTTCGGCGGTCAATCAGGATGGTGCGTCCAATGGCCTGACCGCCCCGAACGGTCCCTCGCAGCAGCGGGTGATCCGTCAGGCGCTGGCCAGTGGCGGTCTGTCGGCGGCGGATGTGGATGTCGTCGAGGCGCACGGTACGGGTACGACTCTGGGCGACCCGATCGAGGCGCAGGCGCTGCTCGCCACCTACGGCCAGGGCCGCGACGAGGACCGGCCGCTGCTGCTCGGCTCGGTCAAGTCCAACATAGGTCATACGCAGGCGGCCGCCGGTGTCGCGGGTGTGATCAAGATGGTGATGGCGATGCGGGAGGGTGTGCTGCCGCGCACTCTGCACGTCGATACGCCGTCCTCGCACGTGGACTGGTCGGCGGGAGCCGTGGAACTGCTGATTGGCGAACAGAGCTGGGAAGGTGAGGAGCGCGTACGCCGGGCGGGTGTGTCCTCGTTCGGCATCAGCGGCACCAACGCGCACGTCATCCTTGAGCAGCCTGAACCGCTCGCCGACTCTGCGAGCGGTGACAAGGGGGATGTGTCCCTGGAGCCGGGTGTTGTGCCGTGGGTGCTGTCCGGGCGTTCGGAGGAGGCGCTGCGGGCGCAGGCCGGGCGGCTGCGGGAGTTCCTGGCGTCCGGCTCGGCGTCGGTGACCGCTGTGGATGTGGCGTTCTCGCTGGCGACACAGCGCTCCCTGTTCGATCACCGTGCGGTCGTGCTGGACGAGGACCGGGACGCGGCGCTGGCCGCACTGGCGACAGGTCAGCCCGACGCCGGAGTCATCGAGGGCGTAGCAACGGGGACGGGTCGCGTGGCCTTCCTGTTCTCGGGTCAGGGCTCGCAGCGGCCTGGCATGGGGCGTGAGCTGTACGCACGTTTCCCGGTGTTCGCGGAGTCGTTCGACGCGGTGTGCGTGGCGCTCGATGGGCGTTTGGAGCGTCCGCTGCGTGAGGTGGTGTGGGGTGAGGACGCCGAGCTGCTGAATCAGACGGTGTACGCGCAGGCGGGGTTGTTCGCCGTAGAGGTGGCGCTGTTCCGTCTGGTGCAGTCATGGGGTGTGCGGCCGGAGTTCGTGGCCGGTCATTCGATCGGTGAGGTGGCGGCGGCGCATGTGGCCGGGGTCTTCTCGCTGGGCGATGCGTGTGCTCTGGTGGCCGCGCGTGGTCGTTTGATGCAGGCGCTGCCAGCGGGCGGTGCGATGGTGGCGCTGGAGGCCACCGAGGCGGAGGTTCTTGAGCACTTGGGTCCGGTCGAGGGTGAGGTGTCGATCGCCGCGATCAATGGCCCGTCCTCGGTGGTGGTTTCGGGTGCCGAGGGTCCTGTGGAGGCGGTGGCGGAGRCCTTCCGCGCCCAGGGGCGTCGTATGTCCCGGCTCCGGGTCTCGCACGCGTTCCACTCGCCGCTGATGGAGCCGATGCTGGCGGAGTTCCGCGAGGTGGTGGCGGGTCTGTCGTTCGGTGAGCCGAAGCTGCCGGTGGTCTCCAATGTGACCGGACAGCTCGCCGAGGCGGGTACGTTGACCTCCCCGGATTACTGGGTGAGCCATGTCCGTCAGGCCGTCCGCTTCGACGACGGTGTGCGCGCCCTGGTGGAGCAGGGTGTGTCACGGTTCGTGGAGCTTGGCCCGGACGGTGTGCTGAGTGCCATGGCACGCGAGAGCGCGGGTGAGGACGCGGTCCTGGTGCCGCTGCTGCGCAAGGACCGCGCCGAGGAGAGCACCGCACTGGCCGCGCTCGGCCGACTCCACACCACCGGCGTGACCGTGGACTGGACCGCCGTCCTCGACGGCACCGGCGCCCGGCTCACCGACCTGCCGACGTACGCCTTCCAGCACGAGCGCTACTGGCCCGTGCCCACCCTGTCGGCCGCCGGGGACGTCGAGTCGGCGGGCCTGCGCGCCGCCGGACACCCCCTGCTCAGCGCCGCCGTCGAACTCTCCGACTCCGGCGGCCTGCTGCTCACCACCCGTCTCTCGCTGCGCAGCCACCCCTGGCTCGCCGAACACGTCGTCATGGGCGACGCACTGCTGCCCGGCACCGCATTCGTGGAACTCGCCGTCAGGGCCGGAGACGAGGTCGGCTGCGACCGCGTCGAGGAACTCACCCTCGCCGCCCCGCTCGTCGTACCCGAGCAGGGCGGCATCCAGCTCCACCTGCACGTGGGCCCGGCCGACGCCACGGGCCGCCGTACACTCACCGCCCGCTCCCGTCCCGAGGGCGCCGAGGGCATGCCCTGGACCGAGCACGCCACCGGTGTCCTCGCCCCCGGGGAGCGCACCGCAGACTTCGACACGACCGTCTGGCCGCCCGCCGACGCCGAACCGCTCGACCTCACCGGCCTCTACGAGCGGATGGCCGACGGCGGCTACCGCTACGGCCCGCTCTTCCAGGGCCTGCGCGCGGCCTGGCGGCGCGGCGACGAGGTCTTCGCCGAAGTCGCCCTGCCCGAGGGCACCGAGCGCGAGGCCGCCGGTTACGGACTGCACCCGGCGCTGCTCGACGCCTCCCTGCACATCTCCGCCCTCGGCGGCCTCGCCAGGGGTGTGGTGCCGTTCTCCTGGGAAGGGGTGTGCCTGCACGCCTCCGGCGCCCAGTCGGTCCGCGTCCGGATGACCCGGACCGGCGACGAGTCCGCCGCCGTCGCGGTCGTCGACCCCACCGGAGCCCCGGTCGCCAGCGTCGAGAACCTGGTGCTGCGCGCCGTCGCCAACGGAGCGGCCGGTGCGGACGCCGCGACCCGTGACGCGCTGTTCCAGGTGGAGTGGGTCGCCGCTCCGGCCGCCGAGGACGCCGCGGGCATCGGCCCGGTCGGTGTGCTGGGCGGGCTCGCGGGCCTGTCGGGCGAGCGGTTCGTGGCGTTCGCCGACCTCGGGGAGCTGGCTGCTGCTGGTGAGGTCCCGGGGACGGTGCTGGTCGACGCTGCCGTACCCACGGCGGGCGTCGATGTGGCGGCTTCCGTGCACGTTGCCGCCGCGCGAGCGCTGGAGCTGGTGCGTGCGTGGCTGGCGGATGAGGCGTTCGCCGACTCCCGGCTGACGTTCGTGACGTCGGGTGCCGTGGAGGGAACGGACCTGGCCGGGGCGTCGGTATGGGGTCTGGTGCGGTCGGCGGTGTCCGAGCATCCGGGTCGTTTCGGGCTGCTGGATGTGCCGGGTGCGGTGGATGCCGATGTGGTGCTCGGTGCGCTTGCGGTGGATGAGCCGGAGGCCGTCATCGGTGACGGTGATGGTGGTGTGCGGGTGCCTCGGCTTGCTCGGG
>NZ_JASKYR010000218.1:0-9864 GCF_041028215.1 Streptomyces flavofungini | reverse complement strand
GTGCCGGGCCGCCGCACGGGGCGGGGGCCGCCGCTCCGGAAGGAACCGACTCCCATGAAGTCCCTGCTCTGGCTGGTTTTCTCGCTCGCGATCGCCGCCAACGCGCTGCTCAACCTCACCTCGTTCGACGGCGTCGAGCGCGTTCTGCTGAGCGTCTGCACCGGGACCGTGGCGATCGGCGCGGGCGTGGGCCTGTGGATGACGCGGCGCCGGGAGGCGTGAGCGCCACCTCGGACGCGGGGACGCCCGAAGCACCCGAAGCACCCGAAGCACCCGAAGCACCCTGGGCACCGTGAACCGGTGCGCTCAGAGCGCCCGCAGCCCCGCCGCCGTGACCGCCGCGAGGCGCTTCACATAGCCCTTGGGCAGCTCCGCGCGGACCACCACCGAGCGCCAGTAGAGGGGCCCGGACACCAGGTCGAGTGCCAGTTCCTCGTCGGCGTCCGCGCGCACCTCGCCCCGCTCGACGGCGGCGCGCACGATGCCGCTGGCCACCCCGTACTGCCCCTCGCGCAGCGCCTTCTGGAGCGCCTCCGCGATCTCGGGGTTGCGGGCCGCCTCGGCCTGGAGATCGGGGACGACCTGCGAGGCGACGGGGTGCCGCAGGGCACGCGAGGTCACTTCGTAGAGCAGCCGCAGGTCGCCCTCGAGGGAGCCGGTGTCCGGCGCGGGGAGGCCCTGGACCGCTATGGCCGACACCAGGTCGAGCACCAGGTGCAGCTTGGAGCGCCAGCGGCGGTACACGGCGGTCTTGCCGACGCCCGCGCGGCGGGCGATGCCCTCGATGGACATCCGGGCGTACCCCACGGAGGCCAGCTCCTCGAAGACGGCGGCGCGGATCGCCTCGGTCTTGTCCTCGCGGAGCACGGCGGCTCCGGCGGGGGCCCTGCGGCGCGGCTGTTCACCCGGTGGCCTGCTCGTCGTCATACGGACAGCATAGAACGGGACGACGATACGGTTGCGTTCCGACGTGGCGAGGTCATACTGTCGACGTTGCGACGATACGGGCCCGTCCCGTCGTACGTACCGTCCACCGCCGCGCCCCCGCGCCTTCCCGAGGCGCCCCACGAGGCGCCCCGAGAGCGAAAGCAGCGGATGTGAGCCAGGCCCTCGACACACCGCCCCACCAAGCGCCCGCGGCCGACCCGGCGCTCTCCCCGGCCGAGCTGGCCGCCCGGCACGGCCTGACCGTCAGCGGCGCCCGCCCCTCGCTGCCCGCCTACGTACGGCAGCTCTGGCAGCGCCGCCACTTCATCACCGCCTTCGCCACCGCCAAGCTGACCGCGCAGTACAGCCAGGCCAAGCTCGGCCAGCTCTGGCAGGTGATGACGCCGCTGCTCAACGCGGCGGTCTACTACTTCATCTTCGGCGTCCTGATGGACACCAAGCGCGACGTCGAGGACTACGTGCCGTTCCTCGTGACCGGCGTCTTCGTCTTCACCTTCACGCAGGCGTCGGTGATGGCGGGCACGCGCGCCATCTCCGGCAGCCTCGGCCTGGTCCGCGCCCTGCACTTCCCCCGGGCCGCGCTGCCGGTCTCGTACTGCCTCCAGCAGCTCCAGCAGCTCCTGTTCTCCATGTGCGCGCTGATCGTGATCCTGCTCTGCTTCGGTGTGCCGCCCACGCCGTACTGGCTGCTCGCGCTGCCGGTCCTCGCGCTCCAGTTCACGTTCAACACCGGCCTCGCGCTCGTCATGGCCAGGCTCGGCAGCAAGACGCCGGACATCGCGCAGCTCATGCCGTTCGTGCTGCGTACGTGGATGTACGCGTCCGGGGTGATGTGGAGCATCGACGCCGTCCTCGCGGACCGGGACCTGCCGCACGTCCTGCGGGTCCTCCTGGAGTGCAACCCGGCCGCCGTCTACATCGACCTGATGCGGTTCGCGCTGATCGACAGCTTCCACCACGACCGGCTTCCGCACCTGGTCTGGGCGTGGGCGGTCGGCTGGGCCGTGCTCGCGGGCGTCGGCGGGTTCATCTACTTCTGGAAGGCAGAGGAGACGTACGGCCGTGGCTGAGCGGAACCCGAACAAGACGATCTCGCGCCCGGGCGCGCCCACCGTCATCGTCGACGAGGTCGACATCGTCTACCGCGTGCACGGCGCGGGCGCCGCCACCGGCAGGGGCGCCGCGACCGCCGCGCTCGGCCGCATCCTGAAGCGCGGCAAGGACCGGGGCGTGCGCACGGTGCACGCCGTCAGGAACGTGTCGTTCACCGCCCGCAAGGGCGAGGCCATCGGCCTGATCGGCACCAACGGCTCCGGCAAGTCGACGCTGCTCAAGGCGGTCGCGGGGCTGCTGCCGGTCGAACGCGGCCGGATCTTCACCGACGGCCAGCCCTCCCTGCTCGGCGTGAACGCGGCCCTGATGAACGACCTGACCGGTGAGCGCAACGTCCACCTGGGCGGCCTCGCGATGGGCATGTCCCGCGAGCAGATCAAGGAGCGCTACGCGGACATCGTCGACTTCTCCGGCATCAACGAGAAGGGTGACTTCATCACCCTGCCGATGCGTACGTACTCCTCCGGCATGGCGGCCCGCCTGCGCTTCTCCATCGGCTCCGCCAAGGACCACGACGTCCTGCTGATCGACGAGGCCCTGGCGACGGGCGACCGCTCCTTCCAGAAGCGCTCCGAGGCCCGCATCCGCGAGCTGCGGGAGCGCGCGGGCACGGTCTTCCTGGTCAGCCACAACAACAAGTCGATCCGAGACACCTGCGACCGGGTGCTGTGGCTGGAGCGCGGCGAGCTGCGGATGGACGGCCCCACGGGCGAGGTCCTGAAGGAGTACGAGCGCTTCACGGGCGGCGGCAAGGGCTGACTCAGACCAAAGGCTTCAGACCAACGCCCCAGACCAACGCCCTGGACCAAACCCGGACAGGTATCCCTTTTGTCGCATCAATACGCGCATCCTTACACTATGGGAGCGTTTCGCAACAGAAGGAGTACGCGTGCAGCCACGGCTGAGTGTTGTCGTCCCCGTCTACAACGTAGAGCTCTACCTCGACGCGTGCCTGTCGTCCCTGGCGGCCCAGACCTTCACGGACTTCGAGGTGGTCATGGTCGACGACGGGTCGACGGACGGCAGCGCGGCCATCGCCGGGGCCTTCGCGGCGGCCGATCCCCGGTTCCGGCTGATATCGCAGCGGAACAAGGGGCTGGGCGCGGCCCGGAACACCGGCGTGCGGGAGATGTCGCCGGACAGCGAGTTCCTCGCCTTCGTGGACAGTGACGACACGCTGCCCGCCACGGCGTACGCACTGATGATCGAGACGCTCGACGAGACGGGCTCCGACTTCGCCGCGGGCAATGTGACCCGGTTCCGCTCCGCCGGGCACGTCCAGTCGCCCGTGCACCGCGTGCCGTTCGCGACGACCCGGCTGCGTACGCACGTCTCCAGGTTCCGCCCGCTGCTCACCGACCGCACGGCGTGGAACAAGGTCTACCGCCGCTCCTTCTGGGAGCGGCACCACCTGTCCTACCCGGAGGCGATGCTCTACGAGGACGCCCCCGTCAGCGTCCCGGCGCACTACCTCGCGGAGTCGGTGGACGTCCTGAGCGAGCCGGTCTACAACTGGCGCGAGCGGGAGACCGGCGAACGCTCCATCACCCAGAACCGCACCGATCCGCGGGGCCTGGTCGACCGGGTGCGGTCGATCCGCATGGTCCGCGAGTTCCTGCTCTCGCGCGCCGGTGCGGGCGCCGACGACGGCCCGATGTACGCCGAGCACCTGCGGGTCTACGACAACAACGCGCTCGCCGAGGAGATCCCCCTCTTCTGGAAGGTGCTCCCGGGCTCGGACGCCGCCTACCAGGAGGCCTTCCTGGAGCACGTGGGCCGCCTGGTGCGCGAGATCGGGCAGGACGCGGTGCGCGCGCTGCACGTGCCGCACAAGCTGAAGCTGTACCTGACGGTGCACCGCCGCATGGACGAGCTGATCGCGCAACTGGAGTTCGAGAAGGCCCACGGCGGCTCCGTCCCCGTCGCGGGCACCCTCCGCCCGAGGGCCGACTACCCCTTCCTGGACCCGACCGCCCCCGTGCCCGACGCGGTGCTCCGCCTCGACCAGGAACTGCGGCTGCGCAGCCGCCTGGACGAGGCCGCGTGGCACGACGGCAAGCTCTGGCTCTCCGGCTGGGCGTTCCCGCGCCAGCTCGGCGCCGAATCCCGCGGCAAGGCCCTGAAGTCCCTGATCCTGAAGGAGAAGGGCACTCGCCGCAGGGTTCTCGTGCCCGCCCGCGCCCGGATCGACCCGGAGGCGACGGTGGCCTCCGGCGCCGAGTTCCGGCACGCCGACTGGGCGGGCTTCGGTGCGCTGGTGAACCCCGCGCGGCTGCGCCACCGGGGCACGTGGGTGGACGGCCTGTGGAAGGTGCGGATCGCCGTGGCCGGTACGGGGATGACGCCCCGGCGCGGCCCGCTGTACGGCGCGGGCACCGGCTCCGGCCAGACGCCGCCCGCCCACTGGGTCACCGCCGACGTCCGCGTGGCCCCGCAGATCCAGGACGGCGAACTGGCCATCCGCGTGGAGACCGCCCACGCCCGCGCCCTGGAGGTGCGCGCCGAAGGCTCCGGCCTCCTGGTGCGCGGCGTCCTGCGCACGGCGCCCGACGGCACCCCCCGGCTGCGCCTGCGCCACCGGGAGTCCGGCAAGCTTCTCGACGCCCCGCTGACCCTCGGTCTTCCCGAGTCCGGCCGCGTCCCCTTCACGGCGCACGTCTCCACGGCTGCCCTGGCGGAGGTCCGCGAGCACCACGAGCGCCTCCGCCCCACCCAGGCGGAACGCTCCATCGCCCGCTGGGACCTGTCGGTGGAGGTCGTGGCCCCCGACGAGGAGGGCAGCACCCGCCTGGCCCTGATCCTGGACGACCGCGAGGGCTTCTCGGGCGCCCAGTTCGCGCGGGACGGCCGGGCGCTCTACGCGCGGCGCAGCCCCGGCGGCTACCTCCAGTTCGTGGACCAGCCGGTCCAGCCCCTGGTTGACCGCGTCTCCGTACGCCCCGACGGCACGGTCGACCTCACCGGCAGCTACCCCGCCCCGGGCGAGCACCACCTGCGGCTGGTCCTCCGCCAGACCTGGTCCGGCCACGAGTACACCTACGACGCCCACGCGAGCGACGGCAGGTTCACCGCGAGCTTCCTCCCGGCCCCGACCGCCGGATACGCCTCGGAGACACCCCTGCGGGCGGGCTTCTGGTGGCCCTCGGTCCAGCACCCGGACGGCACGAGGACCGCCGTCCAGCTGGCACCGCCCGTCCACGGCAGCCTCCCCCTGGAAGTGACCGCCCACGGCAAGCGCGTGGAGCTCCAGGCCCGCCAGTACGACCAACTGGCCCTGCTCGCCCACTCCGAGCTGCGCCCCGACGAGCGCAGCCGCTACCGCCAGACCCGCCTCCGCGAGGAGACCTACCCCGCCGCCCGCCACGAGCCGCTGCGCGAGGCCGTCCTGTACGACGTCTTCGGCGGCCGCATGTACGGCGACAGCCCCCGCGCCATCCACGAGGAGATGGTCCGCAGGGCCCTGCCCGTCGAGCACCTGTGGGTCGTCAAGGACGGTCAGTGCGAGGTCCCGGACACCGCGAGGGCGGTCCGCGTGCACAGCCCCGAGTACTACGAGGCGATGGCCCGCTCCCGCTACCTCGTCGGCAACACCCACTTCCCCCGCTGGCTGGAGCGCCGCGAGGGCCAGCAGATCATCCAGACCTGGCACGGCACCCCGCTGAAGCGCATCGGCTTCGACTTCGACAACGACCACTTCGCCAGCACTCAGTACCTCGTCGACCTGGACCACGAGCGCCTTAAGTGGACGACGCTGCTCTCCCCCAACCGGTTCAGCACGCCCGTCCTGCGCAGCGCCTTCCGCTTCGGCGGCGACGTGGACGGCGAGCTCCTGGAGACCGGCTACCCGCGCAACGACGTGCTGCTCGCCCCCGACCGCGCCGAGCGCGCCGCCCGGGTGCGCCGCACGCTCGGCCTGCCGGAGGGCAAGAAGGTCGTCCTGTACGCGCCGACCTGGCGCGAGGACAAGCAGCGCCACCGGGGCGGCTTCCTGCTCGACCTCCGCGTCGACCTGGAGAAGGCGCGCGCCGGACTGGGCGATGACCACGTGCTCCTGGTCCGCCCGCACGCCCACGTCGTGGAGCCGGTGCCCGGCGCGGGCGACGGCTTCGTGTGGGACGTGGCGGGTTATCCGGACATCATGGAACTGCTCCTGATCGCCGACGTCCTGGTCACCGACTACTCCTCGGTGATGTTCGACTTCGCGGTGACGGGCCGTCCGATGCTGTTCTTCACCTACGACCTGGAGCACTACCGCGACCGTCTGCGCGGCTTCTACTTCGACTTCGAGGAGCGCGCCCCCGGTCCGCTCCTGTCCACATCGGACGAGCTGATCGCCGCCCTGCGGAACGTGGCGGCGGTGTGCGGCCCGTACGAGCAGGCCTACCAGGCGTTCCGCGCGGAGTTCTGCGACCTGGACGACGGCCGTGCCGCGCGCCGCGTGGTGGACCGCATGCTGGAGCACCGGGGGGCGGCCACCGCATGAGCACGGAAGAGGAGCGCGCCATGAGCACGGAAGAGGAGCGCACCGGCATGCACGGACCGAGCACCGCCGCGGCGCCCCGGCTGAGCGTCGTCGTGTACGGGCGGGACGTCCAGGGGCGTCTGGGCGCCTGTCTGGACGCCCTGACCGCACAGGCGTCCGGGACCGGCGAGTCCGGGACCTTCGAGGTGGTCGTGGCCGCGGTGGGTCCGGCCGCCCAGGAGGCGGCGGCGGACCGGCCCGGCGTCACCGTCGTACCGCTGCCCGAGGGCACGGACGACGGGGTGGCGCGCAGGGCGGGCGGCGAGCGGGCGGCGGGCCGCTGGCTGCACTTCGTGCACAGCAAGGACACCGTGCCGACGGGCGCCCCGCGCACCGTCGCCGACCGCGTGGCCGAGCTGCCCGACGGCGTGGACGTCCTCGTCGTCGACCACGTCCGCTCGACCTGGCGGCACCAGGGGATGCCGAGTCCGGACGGCCGGACGCTCGCCCGCCAGGGCCGCCGCGACCTGCCCCTCGCCGACAGCCCCGGCCTCCTGAAGGCCACACCGCTGCTCGGCGCCCGCATCCTGCGGGCGGAGTTCTGGCGGGCCCACCCCAGTGAGCTGGGCGTGGCCGACGAGGAGTTTGCCGCCTACGCCGCACTGCTCGTCGCCGAGCGCATCGCGGCGCTCGACCACATCGTCCTGAACGTGACGGAGCTGCGCGCGCAGAGCGTCCCTTCCGGGCCGCCCGAGCGGCGGTACGAGCTGATCGACCGCTATGAGGCGCTCCTCGCCCTGGTCACGGACCTCGGCGCGGGTCCGGGTGCCCTCGCCGTGCTCTACGACGTCATGCTCGGCGCCTGTCTGCGCGTCGTCGCCCGGGAGCAGCTCCCCGACCCGGTGCGCAGGGAGTTCTTCCACCGCGCGGCGCGGGCGGCCGTGGCCTGGCGCCCCGAGGGGCACCAGCACCCCGGCGGGCTCGAAGGCGTGCGGCGCCGCCTCCTCGAAGAGGACGCGTACACCAAGTACCGCACGCTCCAGAGCGCCAACCGGCAGCGCCGCAGACTGCGCACCGCGCTGGTCTCGCGCAAGCACCAGGTGGGCCTGAAGGTGCGCGACCTGCGCTACCGCAAGGAGCTCGAGCGGCCCGTCGACGAGGACCTCGCGGTCTTCACGGCGTACTGGGACCGGGGGGTGGCCTGCAACCCGGCGGCGATCGCGGCCGAGCTCGCCGAACGCGCCCCGCACATCCACCGGGTGTGGGTCGTCTCGGCGGCGAACGTACCGCTGCTGCCGCCCGGCACCGACCACGTCGTGCCCGGCACCCGCCGCTACTGGGAGGTGCTGGCCCGCGCCAAGTACCTGGTCAACAACGTCAACTTCCCCAACGCGGTGGTGAAGCGCCCCGACGCCGTGCACCTCCAGACCCACCACGGCACCCCGCTCAAGCGCATGGGCCTCGACCAGATCGACTATCCGGCCGCCGCCAAGGGCCTGAACTTCCACAGCCTGCTCGAACGCGTCGACAAGTGGGACTACAGCGTCTCCGCCAACGGTCACTCCACGCGGATGTGGGAGCGCGCCTACCCCTCGCACTACACCTCCCTCGACCACGGCTATCCGCGCAACGACGTCTACTACCGCGCGACCGCCGCCGACATCCGGGCGATCCGGGAGCGGCTCGGCATCGCGCCCGGCAAACGGGCCGTCCTCTACGCGCCCACCCACCGCGACTACGAGGCCGCCTGGACCCCGCGCCTCGACCTGGCCACCCTCGCCGACCGCCTCGGCGAGGACACGGTCCTGCTCGTCCGCGGCCACTACTTCTACGGCGGCGCGACCTCGCCGCTCGCGGGCCTGCGCAAGAGCGGCAGGGTCATCGACGTCTCCTCGTACGACCCGGTGGAGGACCTGGCGCTCGCGTCGGACGCGCTGATCACGGACTATTCGTCGATCATGTTCGACTACGCCAACCTGGACCGGCCGATCGTCATCTACGCCGACGACTGGGAGACGTACGCCAAGACGCGCGGCGTCTACTTCGACCTCATGGCCGAAGCGCCGGGCCACGTCGCGCGCACGCAGGACGAACTGACGGAGCTCCTGCTCTCCGACGCCTGGCGCGACGAGGCGTCGACGAAGGCCCGGAAGGCCTTCCGCCGCCGCTTCTGCGAGTACGACGACGGGCGCGCGGCCGAGCGGGTCGTGCGCCGGGTCTTCCTCGGCGAGAGCGAGGAGTCCCTGCCGCCCGTGACCCCGGTCGACGAGCGCACCCCGGCACCGACGCCCGAGGAGGCGGTATGAGCACGCTGCCCGACGTGACGGTCACGGTGATCGTCTACAACGACGCGGAGCGGCTGCCGCGCGCGGTGGCGTCGCTGCGCCGCCAGACGCACGCCGACATCGAGATCATCATCAGCGACGACCACTCGACGGACGACACGCCGTCGGTGGCGCGGCGCCTGGCCGCCGAGGACGACCGGGTCACGTATCTGCGGCTGCCGGAGAACAGCGGCGGGTGCAGCGCGCCGCGCAACCGCGCCCTCGACATCGCGCGCGCGCCCTTCCTGATGTTCCTGGACAGCGACGACGAACTCCCCGAGCGGGCGGTGGAACTCCTCCTCGCCGCGCACGCCGAGGCGGAGGTGGACTTCGCGATGGGCGCGGTGGAGCGCGTACGGGTGGACACGGGGCGCACCTCGACGTGGATGCCGCATCTGGTGGCGGAGCGCCGGACGGTGCGGGGCATCGCGGCGGAACCGGCGCTGTTCTTCGAGCACCTGTCGACGAGCAAGATGTACCGCCGCGACTTCCTGGACAGGAACGGCCTCCGCTTCCCGGAGGGCATCCACTACGAGGACCAGCTCTTCTCGGCGCAGGCGTACTGCCTGGCACGGGCCTTCACGGTGATCCCGGAGCCGGTGTACCGCTGGTACATAGCGCCCTTCGAGGCGGCGGAATCGGCGTCGATCTCCAATCAGCGCCACAAGCTGACGAACGTACGGGACCGCGTCCACGTCCAGCGCCTGATCGACGACTTCCTCCTCTCCAGCGGTCACGCGGACGTGAAGGAGGCCAAGGACTACAAGTTCCTCAAGCACGACTTCCGGATGTACGCGGGTGACCTGCCGTTCCGTGACGAGGAGTGGCTGCGGGGCTTCGCGGATGCCGTGAACCCCTACCTTGCGGAACTCTCCCCCGGCGCCTACGCCCGGCTGCCCCGCGCCGAGCGGGTCGTCCTCCAGCTCGTACGGGACGGCCGCCTCGGGGAGGCGCAGCTGGCGGCGCGGGGTCTGGGCCACGGGGTCGCGCCGCGCGAGACGTCGCTGGGGGCGGACG
>NZ_JASKYR010000217.1:0-10793 GCF_041028215.1 Streptomyces flavofungini | reverse complement strand
AGCCCGCAGGGCGATGCCYGACGGCGCGTGCCCTCTTTCCGCTGTCCGGCCTTCGCCCGCGCCTCCAGGCATCGCCCTGCGGGCTCGTCCTCAAGCGCCGGACGGGCTGAGATGTACCGCTCGTGCGGCTGCCGGGTACGCCCGTGGCGGGCTGTGGGCCTCTCTCCGCCGTCCGGCTTCCGTCCGCGCCTCCAGGCGTCGCCCTGCGGGCTCGTCCTCAAGCGCCGGACGGGCTGAGACGCACCGCCCGTGCGGCTGTCGGGTWCAGCCGTGGCGGGCTGTGGCCCTCTCCCCGCCTGTCCGGCCTCCGCCCGCGCCTCCAGCCGTCGCCCTGCGGGCTCGTCCTCAAGCGCCGGACGGGCTGAGACGCACCGCCCGTGCGGCTGTCGGGTTCAGCCGTGGCGGGCTGAGATGTACCGCTCGTGCGGCTGCCGGGTACGCCCGTGGCGGGCTGTGGGCCTCTCTCCGCCGTCCGGCTTCCGTCCGCGCCTCCAGGCGTCGCCCTGCGGGCTCGTCCTCAAGCGCCGGACGGGAACTGGGCCGCGGCGACGGCGAGTCGGGCGCGGGCGATGGCAGGACGTCGGCCCTCGCGGGCACGGCGTACGAGAAGGGCGTTGGTACCCACGTCGACTCCGCTGAGGGTGGCGGACACCAACGGCTCCAGGAGCGGGGATCGCGCGGACCGGGCCGGGGCGATGTTCCGCTGCGCCCCGGCCTGATCCAGGCGTTAGGCCCTAGTCGTCCGAGGAGTCGGACGGACCGGACGAGTCGTCGCCGTCGCTCTCGCCCTCGGTGCTCTGCCCGGGACGCTGGGACGGCTTGGGCTTCGGCGGGCGGGTGCGCTCGCTGGGGGTGTCGCGCAGATACGCGGCACCCTCGCCGTCCGTCGCGTGGCTGCCGCCGCTCTGTCCGGGGCCGCCGTCACGGCGCCGCAGGTAGCGCTCGAACTCGCGGGCGATGGCCTCGCCCGACGCCTCGGGCAGCTCGGCGGTGTCCCGCGCCTCCTCCAGCGACTGCACGTACTCCGCGACCTCGCTGTCCTCGGCGGCGAGCTGGTCCACGCCGAGCTGCCAGGCGCGCGCGTCCTCGGCCAGTTCGCCCAGCGGGATGCGCAGGTCGATCAGGTCTTCCAGGCGGTTGAGCAGGGCGAGCGTGGCCTTCGGGTTCGGCGGCTGCGAGACGTAGTGCGGGACGGCGGCCCAGAGGCTCACGGCCGGGACGCCCGCGTGCGTGCACGCCTCCTGGAGGATGCCGACGATGCCTGTGGGGCCCTCGTACTTGGTCTCCTCCAGGTCCATGGTGCGGGCCAGGTCCGGGTCGGACGTCACGCCGCTGACCGGGACGGGCCGGGTGTGCGGGGTGTCGCCGAGCAGCGCACCCATGATCACCACCAGCTCCACGCCGAGTTCATGCGCGAAGCCGAGGATCTCGTTGCAGAACGAGCGCCAGCGCATCGACGGTTCGATACCGCGCACCAGCACGAGGTCACGCGGTTTCTCGCCGCCGACGCGGACCACGGAGAGCCGGGTCGTCGGCCACGTGATCTTGCGTACCCCGTCGTCCAGCCAGACGGTGGGGCGGTTGACCTGGAAGTCGTAGTAGTCCTCGGCGTCCAGCGCCGCGAACACCTCGCCCTTCCATTCCTTGTCGAGATGCGCGACCGCGGTGGAGGCGGCGTCGCCTGCGTCGTTCCAGCCCTCGAACGCGGCCACCATGACCGGGTCGACCAGCTCGGGAACTCCGTCGAGCTCGATCACCCAGGCCTCCTTCCGACGTTCCCTTGCGTACGCCCCAACCTTACGGCGTCCGCAGGGGCCCTACGCAGCCCCCTTGCGTGGGGGAGTGCGTGATCACTGCCCACGCTGGGCGCCGGGAAACGGGTGGTTCGCACGGGTCGCGGGGGGACGGGCGTACGGTCGTCACCCTGCGGAGCACGCCCGTTCCGCAGCGTGCGGCCGACGGCGTCCTCCTGGGGCGGACCGCGCCGGACGCGGGCCCGTGTGGTCGGTCCGGAGGGCCCGTCGAGCAGGGAGCAGAGCACGGAGTTCCCCGCGCTTCCCGGCGCCGCCAACTGCTCGCTCGGTGCGGCGAGTCCGGTATCGGTGATGTGGGCGCAGGCCATCGCGGTCGCCGCCGGTTCCAGGATGCGGCGCACCGCGAGGAATTCGAGGACCGTGTCGTCGCGGTGGAAGTCCACGACGAAGCTCGGGGCCGTCAGGAGGAGTTGCGGGTCCGGGCTCGTGACATAGGTGCCGTCACCCGGGCGTACGTCGAGGGCGCGGATCAGGAAGAGCGCACGGACCGCCTCGCGCGGGGAGTTGCGCGACAGGCCGAGGCCGGCGGCGAGCTCGCTCTCCTTGGGCAGCCGGTCCCCGGGGCGCAGCGCACCCGAGACGATCATTCCCTTGATCTTCTCGATGGCCTCGTCGGTGACAGCCATGGGGACCTCGCCTCAACAGTCCGTGCCGGCGGTCGAAGGAACCGGCTCCGACATCCGATGTATCAGGCGATGACGGTTCGGCGTTCCGCGCCGGTCAGCCGAAGCGCTCGATCCTGATCCGGTCCACCGGCTGACCGCCCTGGACCAGGAGCCGCGAGGCGTGCTCCGCGAATCCGTTCGAGCCGCAGATGTACGCCTCCCAGCCGCCCTCCGGCTGCCCCGGGCCGAGGAAGGGCGCCAGGTGGGACGCGTTCAAGCGCCCCTCGGTGCGGGTCAGGACGACGGTGGTCTCGTCGCCGTACTCGTCGGCGTAGATCAGGTCCTCGCGGGTGCGCGCCGAGACGATCAGGCGCAGCGGCAGGCCGATCCCCGCGCGCCGGTGGTGGCGCACCATCGACATCAGCGGCACCACCCCGGAGCCCGCCCCGAGCAGCAGCGCGGGCCGGTCGCCCGGCCAGGCGAAGAAGCCGGAGAGCGGACCGCGCACCTCCACGGTGTCGCCGACCCGGGCGACGGTGTGCAGATGCCCCGAGACCTCGCCGTCGCGCACATGGTCGAGAGTCAGCTCGATCTCACCGCTGCCGTCCGGTGCGGAGGCGATGGAGTAGTGCCGCTGGGCGGCATAGCCGTCCTCGGCCGTCAGCCGCAGCATCAGGTGCTGCCCCGGCAGGTGGCCCTCCCACTCGGGCACCTTGAGCCGGAACGTCGAGGCGTGCGGGGTCTCCGCGCGGACGCCCGTGATCAGCGCCCGCTGCCACAGGCTCGCGGCGCGCTCGCTCACGGCGATCCGGCCGGGCACGGCGAACCGCGTCGGCGGCACGAAACGGCCCTCGGCGGACGGCGTGCCCGCCCCGGGCCGCGGGCCGTCGGCGGGGGAGGGGATGTCAGTCACCTGCGTAACGCTCCTCGGCCCACGGGTCGCCCCGGTGGTGGTAGCCGTTCTGCTCCCAGAAGCCGGGCTCGTCGTGGTCGAGGAGCCGCAGCCCGGCGATCCACTTGGTGCTCTTCCAGAAGTAGAGGTGCGGGACGATCAGCCGCGCGGGCCCGCCGTGCTCGGCGGGCAGCGGCTCGTCCCCGTACTCCCAGACGATCCACGCCCGGCCGCCGGTCACGTCGGCGAGCGGCAGATTGCTGGTGTAGCCGGTGTGGGAGTACGCGACGACGTGCGAGGCCTCGGGCAGCGGGCGGACGGCGGCCAGGAAGCTGTCCAGGCTCACCCCGCCGAAGCGCACCCCGAACTTCGACCAGCTCGTCACGCAGTGGATGTCGCCCCGGTACTCGGCCGACGGCAGCGTGTGCGCCTCGTCCCAGCCCCAGGTGCGCGGCTCGGCCACGAGGCCGTCCACGCGGAAGGTCCAGTCGGCGGCGGCCAGGTGCGGTGTCACCTCGGCGGACAGCACCGGCCAGCCGTCGCGGGCGTCGTACTGGCCCGGCGGCAGGCGCGGATCGCGGTCGGCGGCGCGGGCGCGGCCGGTGAAGCCGCGGGTGGGTTCGTACTCGGTCATCGGGGTCATGCCGTGCTCGTCTCCTGGTGGGCGCCCGCGGCGGCTGCCAGCTCCCGCAGGACGGCGCTCTCGTCGAGCGTGCGCAGTACGCGGTCCCGCATCAGCACCCGCCCGTCCACCACAGTGTCCCGCACGTCACCGGCGGCCGCCGCGTAGGCGAGCGTCGACCACGGGTCGTGCCGGGGCGCGGTGTGCGGGCGGCCGAGTTCGACGACGACGAGGTCGGCCCGCTTGCCCGGCTCCAGGGAGCCGAGCGAGTCGCCGAGGCCGAGCGCCCGCGCCGACTCGATGGTCGCCATCCGCACGGCCTGCTCGGCGCCGACCGCCGTGGGATCGCCGCCCGCCTTGTGCACCAGCGCCGCCATCCGCACCGCGCCGAGCACGTCGAGGGTGTTGGAACTCACGGCGCCGTCCGTGCCGAGGCCCACCGTGACGCCCGCTTCGAGAAGCTCCGGTACGCGCGCGATGCCGCAGCCCAGCTTCAGGTTCGACACCGGGCAGTGCGCGACGGCGGTGCCGGTGCGGGCCAGCGTCGCGATCTCCGCGTCGGTGAGGTCGACGGCGTGCGCGAGCAGCGTGTCGGGGCCGAGCACACCGAGCGAGTCGAGCAGCTCGACCGGGCGCTTGCCGTGCTGCTCCAGGACGGTCGCCACCTCGCCCGCGTTCTCGGCCGCGTGCAGATGGAGCAGGGCGCCGTGCGCGCGGGCCAGCGCGGCGATCTCCGTGAGCTGCTCGGGGCCCAGCGTGTACGCGGAGTGCGCGAAGACCACGGGACGGGTGCCCGGGGCCGGTGTGCGGCCCTTGAGGTACGCGCTCGCCCAGCCGAGCCGCTCCGCGTAGGGGCGGCCGTCGGGCGGCCCCGGCACGTCCATGAAGGTGGGCCCGCCCAGCAGCCGCCAGCCCGCGTCCCGCGCCACCGCCTCGGCGGCCTCGTGGAACCAGTACATGTCGAGTGCCGTGGTGACCCCGGCGCGCACGGACTCCGCGATCGCGCCGCGCAGCGCGGTCGCCACCGTGCCGGGGGAGAGGATCTCGGCCTCGCGCGGGATGACGCGGGACAGGAACCCCTGGAGGGTGAGGTCGTCGGCGATGCCGCGCAGCAGGTTCATCGCCAGGTGCGTATGGGTGTTGATCAGCCCCGGCAGGACCAGGCAGCCCCGGGCGTCGATCTCCCGCGCGGCGTCGTACGCGGCGCGCAGCCTGCCCGCCGGGCCGACCTCCACGACGCGTCCGGCGCGCACCGCCACCGCGCCGTCCGGCACGACGGTGCCCGCGGCGTCGACGGTCAGCACGTCACCGCCGTGCACCAGCAGGTCCAGGTCCCTTGAGCCGCCGCGGTCCTGGACCGGCAGGTCGGTTTGAGGCATCGTTTCCGCTCTTCCGGGTCGTCACGTCCGCCGCGCGACCAGCAGGCGCAGCGCGTCCAAGGTTATCCGGGCGCCCCGGTCGACCCCGGCGGCGACCACGTCGCGGTGCGGGTCGTAGCCGCCGGTCGACAGGAGCGCCTCGTCGTCCACCAGTTCGTCGGCGTTCGCGCCGTCCACCACCAGGGCGCCGCCCGCGGTCAGGCCGTGCGTCGAGGCGAAGACGTACAGCGCCGAGAGCTCCATCTCGATCGCCGCGATCCCGGCCCGCTCGTACGCATCGCCGGGCAGCGGCAGGAATCCCGGCTGGAACGCGGCCCGCGTCCACACCACGCCCCGGTGGTGCGGCGCGTCCATGGCCCGCGCCGCGCGCTGGAGCGCGATGACGGCCTCCGGGGTCGCGAACGCCGGGTACTCCGCGGGGATGAGCTGCTGGGTCACCCCGTCATCGCGCACCGCCGCGTCCGCGATGACCAGGTCGCCGTCGCGGATGCCGGGCCGGATCGCGCCCGCGGTGCCGAGCCGCAGGAAGGTGCGGACGCCCGCCGCGGCCAGCTCCTGGAAGAGCAGCAGGGCGCCGGGGGCCCCGACGCCGTGCGAGGAGACGACGACCGGGGTGCCGTGCCAGTCGCCGGTGAAGGTGCGGTACTCGCGGTGGTACGACACCTCCTTGGCGTCGGCGAGGAGCGCGGCGACGGCCTCCGCGCGGCCCGGGTCACCGACCACGACCGCCTGGGCGGGCAGTCCGGTGCGCGGGACACGGGTGATGGGCTGCCCGTCGGAGGGCGACGTCAGGGGAGAGCTCACGCCGGTGATCGTACGTAAGGGGCGGCCCGCCATGGGAACCGCCCCTTACCCGACCGCTCGGACGCGGCCGCTCACGCGAGAGCCGACGGCTCACGCGAGCCCGCTTACGGTCAGGCCTTCTTGCCGAGCAGGTCCTCGACCTTGCCGCGCACGTCGTCCGTGGCCAGGCCGCGGATCGTCAGCGTGGTGCGGCGGCGCAGCACGTCGTCCGCCGTCTCGGCCCACTCGTTGTCACGGGCGTAGACGACCTGCGCCCAGATCTCCGGGGCGTCGGGGTGGACGCGCTCGGCGAGCTCGGGGTTCTCGTTCGCCAGGCGGGCGATGTCGAAGGAGAGCGAGCCGTAGTGCGTCGCCAGGTGCTTGGCGGTGTCGGCGGCCATGCGCGGGCCCGGCGCGGGGCCGTCCACCAGGAGGCGGTGGGCGACGGCGCGCGGGTTGGCGATGCCGGGCAGCGGCAGCTTCTTCGGCAGCTCCGAGATCGGCTCGTAGTCCTCGCCGAGCGGGTGGCCGGGGAGCGACTCCAGCTTCTTCATCACCGTACGGCCGATGTGGCGGAAGGTCGTCCACTTGCCGCCCGCGACCGACAGCATGCCGCCCCTGCCCTCGGTGACGACCGTCTCGCGCTTGGCCTTGGAGGTGTCGCCGGGGCCGCCGGGCAGCACCCGCAGACCCGCGAAGGAGTAGGTGATCAGGTCGCGCGAGAGCTGCTGGTCGCGGATGGAGAACGCGGCCTCGTCCAGGATCTGGGCGGTGTCGGCCTCGGTGACGCGCACGTCCGCCGGGTCGCCCTCGAACTCCTCGTCGGTCGTGCCGAGCAGCAGCATGTCCTCCCAGGGCAGGGCGAACGTGATGCGGTACTTGTCGATCGGCGTGGCCAGCGCGGCCTTCCAGGGGGCGGTGCGCTTGAGGACCAGGTGCGCGCCCTTGGAGAGGCGGATGGAGGGCGCCGCGTCGGGGTTCTCCATCTTGCGCAGGTGGTCGACCCAGGGGCCGGTGGCGTTCAGGACCAGCCGGGCGTCGATCCCGAACTCGTCGCCGCTCACGCGGTCCTTGAGCTCGGCGCCCGTGACCCGGCCCTTGGTGAAGCGCAGGCCCGTGACCTCGGCGTGGTTGAGGACGGCGGCACCGGCCTCGACGGCCGCGCGGACCGTCATCAGGGCCATGCGGGAGTCGTTCATCTGGTCGTCGCCGTAGACCGCGACGGCCTTGAGGTTGTCGGTGCGCAGCTCGGGCACGTCCTGCGCGGCCTTCGACGGCGAGAGCAGGTGGCCGACGCCGTCGCCGAACGCGGAGAGCGCGCTGTAGGCGAAGACGCCCGCGCCGAGCTTGGCGGCGCCGTGCGGGCCGCCCTTGTAGACCGGCAGGTAGAAGGTGAGCGGGTTCGCCAGGTGGGGGGCCACCTGACGGGAGACCGCGCGGCGCTCGAAGTGGTTCTCCGCGACCAGCTTCACCGCGCCGGTCTGGAGGTAGCGCAGACCGCCGTGGAGCAGCTTGGAGGAGGCGGAGGAGGTGGCGCCGGCGAAGTCACCGGCGTCCACCAGGGCCACCCGCAGGCCCGACTGCGCGGCATGCCAGGCGGTGGAGATGCCCAGGATTCCGCCGCCGATCACCAGGAGGTCGTACGTCGCCTTGGAAAGCTGCTCCCGGGTCTCGGCGCGGCTCGGGTTGAGGCCGGCAGCCGGATGCGTCCCGAGGGCAGGGACGCTCTGCAGGGTGGTCATGTGTCTTACTCCTCGCCACTCTCGTCGAGCCAGCCCATGGACCGCTCGACGGCCTTGAGCCAGCTCTTGTACTCACGGTCGCGGGTGCCCGCGTCCATGTGGGGGGTCCATTCCGCGGCCCGCCGCCAGTTGGCGCGCAGCTCGTCGGTCGAGGACCAGAAGCCGACGGCGAGACCGGCGGCGTAGGCGGCGCCGAGGCAGGTCGTCTCGGCCACCATCGGGCGCACCACGGGCGCGTCGAGGAAGTCCGAGATGGTCTGCATCAGCAGGTTGTTGGAGGTCATGCCGCCGTCGACCTTGAGGGCCGCGAGCTCGACGCCGGAGTCCTTCGTCATGGCGTCGGTGATCTCACGGGTCTGCCAGGCCGTGGCCTCCAGGACGGCGCGCGCGATGTGCGCCTTGGTGACGTACCGGGTCAGACCGGCGATCACACCGCGGGCGTCGGAGCGCCAGTACGGGGCGAACAGGCCGGAGAAGGCCGGTACGAAGTAGGCGCCGCCGTTGTCCTCGACCGAGGACGCGAGGGTCTCGATCTCGGCGGCGGAGTTGATCAGGCCCATCTGGTCGCGCATCCACTGCACCAGCGAACCGGTGACCGCGATGGAGCCCTCCAGGGCGTAGACCGGCTTCTGGTCGCCGATCTGGTAGCCGACCGTGGTCAGCAGCCCGGAGTAGGAGTTGATGGCCTTGTCACCGGTGTTCAGGAGCATGAACGTGCCGGTGCCGTACGTGGACTTCGCCTCGCCCTCGTCGAAACAGGTCTGGCCGAACAGGGCCGCCTGCTGGTCGCCGAGCGCGGAGGCGACGGGGATGCCGCCGAGCAGATCGCCGAGCTTGCCGCCGGTGACCTCGCCGTAGACCTCGGCGGAGGAGCGGATCTCGGGGAGCATCGCCGTGGGCACGCCGATGGACTCGCAGATTCTGGCGTCCCACTCCATCTTGTGGAGGTTCATCAGCATGGTGCGGGAGGCGTTGGTGACGTCGGTGACGTGCTTGCCGCCGTTGACGCCGCCGGTCAGGTTCCAGATGACCCAGGAGTCCATGGTGCCGAAGAGGATGTCGCCCGCCTCGGCGCGCTCGCGCAGACCGTCGACGTGGTCGAGCAGCCAGCGGGCCTTGGGGCCCGCGAAGTAGGAGGCCAGCGGGAGGCCGGTCTCGCGGCGGAAGCGGTCCTGGCCGACGTTGCGCCCGAGCTCCTTGCAGAGCGCGTCGGTGCGGGTGTCCTGCCAGACGATGGCGTTGTGCACCGGCTCGCCGGTGTTCTTGTCCCACAGCAGCGTGGTCTCACGCTGGTTGGTGATGCCGATCGCCTTGATGTCGTCGCGGGTGATCCCGGCCTTGGCGACGGCCCCGGCCACGACCTCCTCGACGTTGGTCCAGATCTCGGTCGCGTCGTGCTCGACCCAGCCCGGCTTGGGGAAGATCTGCTCGTGCTCCTTCTGGTCGACGGCGACGATCCGGCCGTCCTTGTCGAAGACGATGCAGCGGCTGGACGTGGTGCCCTGGTCGATGGCGGCGATGAAGGGGCCTGCGGTGTGTGCGTCGGTCACGGTGTGCTCCAGTAGTTCTTCGCTGTCGGTCTCAGGCGTCTGTGGCGGTCATCGGTCGCTGTCGCGGGTCTACTTGAACGCGACGTTGTAGAGACCGCCGGCGAGGGCGCCGCCGATCAGCGGGCCGACGATCGGGACCCAGGCGTAGGACCAGTCCGAGCTGCCCTTGTTCGGCAGCGGGAGCACGGAGTGGATGATGCGCGGACCGAGGTCGCGGACGGGGTTGATCGCGTAGCCCGTGGGGCCACCGAGCGAGAGGCCGATGCTGACCACGACGAACGCGGTGATCAGGGCGCCGAGGGTGCCGAGGCCGTTGCCGCCGTCGTTGAGGCCCTGGGTCAGGATCGCGAGGACCAGGACGACGGTGGCGATGACCTCCGTCAGTACGTTCTGGACGTAGTTGCGGATCTCGGGGCCGGTGGCGAAGACGCCGAGGACCGGACCGGCCGCGGGGGCGGCCTTCTGGTCGACCATGCCCTCCTCGACGGGCTGCGCCGCGAGGATCTCGGGGTCCGTCAGGTGGGCCTTGAACTGGCCCATGTACGTGACCCACACCAGTACGGCGCCGATCATCGCGCCGAGGAGCTGCGAGGCCAGGTAGAGCGGGACATCGCTCCACTTGGTGCCGCCCTCGACGGCGAGGCCGAGCGTGACCGCCGGGTTCAGGTGGGCGCCGGAGACGCCGCCCGCGAGGTAGGCGCCGGTCAGTACGGCGAAGCCCCACCCGAAGGTGATGGCGACCCAGCCGGCGTCCTTGGCCTTCGAGCGCTTGAGCGTGACGGCGGCGCACACGCCACCGCCCAGCAGGATGAGCACGGCGGTACCGATGGTCTCGCCGATGAAGATGTCGGAGCTGGACACCCGCGACTCCTTTGTCCTTCGTCCAGGGGAAGGCGAACCCCGGGTCCCTCCGGTGGTCCGCGACCTCAGGTGAGGTCGTTGCCGGCCCTTGGCCTTGTCCCACTCTAGCGCGTAATGCCGGTAGGTGTTCGACAATGCCGACCGATGGACGCGAGTCTCACCCCGTGGTTACTTGCACGTCAAGAGTTCTGTTATTGAAAACACGATCGTTATTGATCGTTTCGACCTATCGGTCCAGGCAGGGTCCTGGACCGGGTCCTTGCGGGCTGATCGGTGCATCGATGGTCGCCCGGACGGCTTCCGCCCGCACGTCGGCGCGGCGGCGCGGGGCACGGATGGCGTCGGGGCGCGTACGGCGGCGGGCCGGGCAGGGGCGGCCGGGCAGGGCGGGAGACCGCGTGGGTGAGGTCGAGGACGCCCTCGAATTCCTCGGGGTCGGTCACCGTACGGGCCGTGAGCGGCTGCCGCTCGGCCTCCAGGGCCTCGTTGTGCGCGACCGGGTCGTAGGCGGAGAGCACCTTGCCGAGGGCGGTGGAGTGCAGCGG
>NZ_JASKYR010000216.1:0-10871 GCF_041028215.1 Streptomyces flavofungini | reverse complement strand
CCCGTCCCCCCGCAGGCGGCCGACCCCGACGCCGTCGCCTGCTCCCTGGAAAACCCCGAGTCCTGCGAGGCCTGCCAGTAATGAGCTCCACGACCAACTCCGAGAAGAACCTCCTCGACCCGGGCTTCGAGCTGACTCTGCGCCCCATGCGCTACCCGGACTTCTACGAGCGCTACCGGGACGCGATCAAGAACACCTGGACCGTCGAGGAGGTCGACCTCCACTCCGACGTCGCCGACCTCGCCAAGCTCAGCCCCGGCGAGCAGCACATGATCGGCCGCCTCGTCGCGTTCTTCGCGACCGGCGACTCGATCGTCTCCAACAACCTGGTGCTCACGCTCTACAAGCACATCAACTCCCCCGAGGCGCGGCTCTACCTGAGCCGTCAGCTCTTCGAGGAGGCCGTGCACGTCCAGTTCTATCTGACGCTGCTCGACACCTATCTGCCCGACCCGGAGGACCGCGCGGCGGCCTTCGACGCGGTCGAGGAGATCCCCTCCATCCGCGAGAAGGCGGAGTTCTGCTTCAAGTGGATGGACTCGGTCGAGAAGCTGGAGCGCCTGGAGACGCGGGCGGACCGGCGCCGCTTCCTGCTGAACCTGATCTGCTTCGCCGCCTGCATCGAGGGGCTCTTCTTCTACGGTGCCTTCGCCTACGTCTACTGGTTCCGCAGCCGGGGCCTGCTGCACGGCCTCGCGACCGGCACCAACTGGGTGTTCCGCGACGAGACGATGCACATGAGCTTCGCCTTCGACGTGGTGGACACGGTCCGCAAGGAGGAGCCCGAGCTCTTCGACGACGCGCTCCGGACGCAGGTCACCGACATGCTGAAGGAGGCCGTCGAGGCCGAGCTCCAGTTCGCCCGTGATCTGTGCGGCGACGGTCTGCCGGGCATGAACACCGACTCGATGCGCGAATACCTCCAGTGCGTCGCCGACCAGCGCCTGACGCGCCTCGGCTTCGCGCCCGTCTACGGCTCGTCGAACCCCTTCTCCTTCATGGAGCTCCAGGGAGTGCAGGAGCTGACCAACTTCTTCGAGCGGCGGCCCTCGGCCTACCAGGTCGCCGTGGAGGGCTCGGTCTCCTTCGACGACGAGTTCTGATCCACGACCGGTTCTGGGTCTGGCGCCGACCGGCCCGGGTGTGCCCGCCCCTGTCACGGGGGCGGGGCGGGCACTCCCGGCGGTTCAGCGGGGCCGCACCCGCATGAGGAGCCTCTTGGGGTGCAGGGTGATGCCGATACGGGTGTCCGTGTCGGTCTTCGGCGCGGGCTCCAGATGCCACTTCGGCGCCACCGTCCCCAGGATCAGCGCGAGTTCTGCCAGGCTGAAGTGGTCTCCGGGGCACTTTCGGTTGCCGACACCGAACGGCATCATCGCGAACTCGGGAACGTCCGCCGCGCGTTCCGGATTCCAGCGGTCCGGGTCGAACTCAAGGTGCCGCGCGAACGAACGCGGGTCGCGCTGCATGGCGTACGGGCTGTAGACGATGTCCGCGTCAGCCGGAATGCGATAGCCGCCAAGTTCGGTTTCGGCCACGGTCCTGCGGGTGAATATCCAGGCCGCCGGGCGGATACGCATCGCCTCGGTCACGACATTGCGGGTGTGCCGCAGCTCACCGAGATCGGCGAAAGTGATCGCGCGATCCGGAGCCACCGCATTAACTTCTTCAACCAACCGCCTTTCCTGCTCCCGGTGTTCCGTCAGCAGATGAAACGTCCATGCCAGCGTCGACGCGACATTCTCCGCACCCGCGACGACGAGGGAGACCACATGATCGTGAATCTCCTGATCGGTGAGCGGCTCCCCCGATTCGTCCCTGGCCCGCAGGAGTTCCGCGAGCAGATCGTCGGGGCTCCCGGGACCGGCGGCGTGGCGCTCGGCGATGATCTCGTCGACGAGCGAGTGCAGCTCGGCGAGGGCGCTGTCGAACCGCCGGTTGGCGGCGGTCGGCACGCGGTGCAGCGGTCCCACCGAGAGGACCATCCGGCGGTAGAGGCCCTCGAAGACGGTGTGCAGCGAGTCGGCGATGCGGTCCGCCTTGTCCCTTATCGACTCCACCTCCAGGAGGGAGCGCGAGACGATGCGCACGGCCGTGTGGAACATCTCCGCGCCCACGTCCACGGTGCTCCCGGGCCGCCAGCCGGCTGCCGTGGCGCGTGCCTCCTCCTCCATCACCTTGGCGTAGTCGGCGATCCGCTCGGCCCGGAACGCGGGCTGCATCATGCGGCGCTGGCGCCGGTGCAGCTTGCCGTTGCTGGTCGCCACGCCCTTGCCGAGGAGCACCTCAAGGGTGTCCCAGAGCGGCCCGCCGACGATGTACTCGGGACTCTTCAGGAGGGCGCCCACGAGGTCCGGGTCGTTGACCGCGTAGGCCGTCCTGGGCCCCAGCCTGATGCGTACGAGATCTCCATGGTCCCGCAGCGCCGAGAGGAAGCCGAGCGGGTCGCGCACCAGGTGCCAGGCGTGCCCCAGCAAGGGGGCACCGCCCTTCACCAGGGGTGGGGTGCGCAGAGGCCCTCGGCCCGACGCGGCGGACGCGGGAACCGCGGAGTCAACGCTCATTCCTCACCTACCAGTTCGTTTTCCGCCATGATGTCTTCACTCACATAGGGAGGCACGGACCTGTCGTCCCAGCTCTCCACTCGATAGCGGCCGGATTCATGGTGGAACCAGTACACGGACGAGAACCAGTTCCGCATATTGAAGACGCATGATTCAAGCGCGTCCGCGAGCTGCTTGTCCGTATGCGTTCCGTCCGCCAATTGCCCGGCGAGCAGCAGCACCTCTTTCTCGGCGTCAAGAAATTCGGTGACGCAGGCGATGACCCGCCGGTGTACTTCCCGTACCGCTTCTTCGAGTGTCAGCCCCTCGTGGTGAATGAGGCTGATCCCGAGATTGTGCAGTTCATCTCCCGCGAGTTCTTTGGGGAGCGAGCACAGGTCGTTGTACCAGGCCGAGAAGTCCTGGGTCGCGAGTGCCGCACGGCGGTACGCGGGGTGCTCGCGTATGTGGCGCGGCAGTTCCCGGCGTGCGGTCGGCTCCAGGAGGTCGATCCACGCCCAGTGGGCGAAGGTCAGCCGGCGCAGCTCGATGTACGTCTCGACCGTCGGGACCGTACCGGACCGTCGGTTCTTGAACTCCTGGTCGTAGGCGTCGATGACCGGGTGGAAGTGCCGGGCGAACCTGGCGTTCCAGCTCGGGCCGAGGAAGGAGTACAGGCGCAGGACGCAGTCGGCGAACCCGGCGACGAGCGGGTCGTCGTGGCGCAGATACCGCTCCGGGTCGTTGAGCGTGCCGTGCAGGCCCTTGCACAGACGCCGCCACTGGCCCGTCCTGCCGTGCACCGAGTCCCGGTCGTGCCGGTCGTCCCAGGCGAAGAACCAGCTGCTGAGGTCCGCTATGGCGGTGAGCAGCTCGTCCGGCGCCCCGATGTAGTACCCCGCCACCAGGTCGGTGTAGCAGAGGCTGTCCGCGTACCGCTCGACCTTGTCCGGCGGCATCAGGCGCATTTCGCGCAGCCAGGTCCTGGACTTCTCCTGAAGCTTTGGCCAATACGGATGCAGGCGCCGTGGAAAAGCCTTCTCGATCACTGGAACCGCCAGCGCCGGAGGGACCAATACCGTCTGAGCGCGCGGCTGTGTCTGTGAAGTGCTCCTGGAATATGCAGGCACGGACAAACCCCTTTCGGCCTCCTGAGTGCGTGCGCCCCTTCCGCCGTACCGGGCGCGCGCCGTCGTGTATCCCCGCGCTTTCCATTCAGCACCACAACTGACCGTTCAGGGAACAGTTTTGCGCCATTCACTACCCCTCGGCGCCGAGAACCTCCCCTTACGTGACTGAATATGGATCTTCGGCAGCCGGATCTGCTCGCACAGACGAGCGGCTCACGACAACGGCCCCTGGTCAGGGAGGAGTTCCCGACCAGGGGCCGCTCGTGTCACGCGGGTCCCACGCCGCTCAGGCGGCGCCGGTGTCAGTCATTCGGTACCACGGGGTAGCGCGGAGTGCCCTCTTCCATCTGCCTGAGCGCGTCCTTCCGCTCCCGCTTGGAGAGGCGGTCGATGTACAGATAGCCGTACAGGTGGTCGGTCTCGTGCTGGAGGCAGCGCGCGAAGTACCCGGTGCCGCGGACCTTGACCGGGTTGCCCTTCTCGTCCTGGCCGCTCACCTCGGCGTAGTCGGGGCGGGCCAGCGGGGCGTAGGCGGTCGGGACCGAGAGGCAGCCCTCGCCGGAGTCGTCGAGGCGGCGCTTCTCGGCGGGCAGCTCGCGCAGGACCGGGTTGCAGACCACACCCACGTGGCGCACGCCCTCGTCGTCCATGCAGTCGTAGACGAAGACCTTCAGGTCCACGCCGATCTGGTTGGCGGCGAGACCCACGCCCTGCGCGGTGCGCTGGCTGGCGAACATGTCGTCGACCAGCTTCGCGAGGTCGTCGTCGAAGGCCGTGACGTCCTTGCACTCCTTGTGCAGGACCGGGTTGCCGACGACCGTGATGGGCCGGGACGTGCCGCGCTCGCGGTAGGCCGTCTCCCGCTCCTCGCAGTCCTCCGTGTCGATGACGAAGCCCTCGTCGTCGACGGGGAGGACCCCGCCGGAGGCCTGCTGCTCAGTGTCCTGCGCCATGTCCGCCGTATGCCTTCCTTGGAACCCTGAAGAGTTTGTGCCGGTACAGCCTACGGCGAACGGCGGGCCGCGCCCCTCGGGTCAGCAGACCTCTTCCAGATCCCGCCAGTCACGGGAGTCCGGGCTGTCCGCCACCCAGCTGTCCAGGAGTCCGCGCACCAGGGCGGCGGGCGCCGCGATGCCGCACTCACGCTCCGGCACCCAGATCGCGCCGGGGCTGCGGTGGCCGAGCGGACCCGGGTGGCCCGGCTCGCTGTGGTCGTGCGGGTCCAGGTGCTCTCCGTCACCCTCGTCGCTCGGCATCCGGGACTCCGAGCACATGCGGCAGAGCAGCCGCACGGAGGAGGACCAGTCCTCGGCGGCGAAGCCCGCGTCGGCGGCCAGCCGCTCCAGGGCGTCCCTGTCCTCCTCGGTGGCGGCCTCAAGGAGGACCACCCAGGTCGGCACGGGAGAGGGCGCCCACAGCTCGATCTCGTCGAACACGGGGTACGAGTGCCCGTCCGCCGTCGTCCGCTCGCCGTGCGGGACACCGTCGTGCAGCACGACCTCGCCCCAGCGGCGCCCTGAGGAGGGCAGCGGGATCGAGAGCAGTTCGACGCGGGCCGGATCCAGCCTGCGGCCCCACACGACCTCCGCCTCGCCCTCCGGCGAGAGCCGCACGGCCGCGCTGCCCAGATCCATGCCGGTGGGCTCGCCGGACGCCGTCACCCCGCCCGGCACCCGCAGACCGTACGCCTGCCAGGCGCGGCGGGCGAGCGGCCAGTCCTGGAGCGCGGTCGCCGCGATGCCCACGTTCCACCAGTCCGGGGCGCCCGCCGAGCGGTCGAGGAGCGCGACGGCACGCAGCCCCGCGGCCCGCGCCTGCTCCCAGTCGTGCCGGAACTTGTGCAGGAGCGCGAGGTTGAACCAGGACTCGGACAGCCAGGGCTCCAGGTCCGCCGCGCGCGTGAGCAGCGCTCCCGCGTCCTCGTACCGGCCGTCGCCGATCAGCGTGAACGCGCGGTCGGTCGCCTGCCGCCATGAGGCGGAGGGCCGGTGCCGCCCCTTGCCGAAGATCCTCACGATTCCCGCCTGATTCCCGCCTGTCACGATTTCGGAAGTCCCGTCCTGCGAGGGCGCGGCGTCGGGTCGATGCCCCCGTGCACCCTCTGCTTCGCATCCAACCACGTACGGTCGGACGGCCGCTCATTACCCATGGGTTACCCAGCCGGGCACGAGCTAAGGCCCGCCCGTCAACCCTTGGCCACGGCTCGCACCCTGCGGGCCGCCCCGCTCCCTCGCGAGGACCCTTGCCAGGGACTCCACGACCTCGGGCTGATGGTCGCGCCCGGTGGCCAGCCGCAGCCGCTCCAGGGCGTGCAGCGGACCGCCCAGCGCTCCCGAGGGTCCTTCTCCCCGCGCCATCTCGTCGTACGCATTCGCGGTCCGCACAATCCGCGCGGCCAGCGGCTGCTCGCGGTACGGGTCGGCCTGCCGCTCCACGACCACGGCGACCGCGGAGTCCACCCCCGTCTGCCGTACGACGGCCCCGCCGAGCAGGGCTATGCGGCGCTGTTCCGCCTCGGGCAGCCCCGCGGTCGCCCCCTCCGGCACCGGGTCGACCAGGGAGAGCTGGCCGATGTCGTGCATCAGCGCCGCGTACTCCAGGACGGTGAGGTCCGGCTCGAAGAGGCCGAGGTCACGCCCGACCGCCTTGCTGAGCCCGGCCACCCGGTGGGCATGGCCCTGCGGGGTGTACCCGGCGATCTCGGTGGCCCTGGCGAGCGAGGCGATGGTCTGGCGGTAGGTCGCCCGCACCGCCGCGTACCGCCGGAAGGAGAGCTGGGTGAGCAGCAGCGGCAGGCTGAAGACGGGCAGCGCCCAGAGCCCGGCCACGGCCACCGCGAGCGCCATGACCGCTCCCGTCGCGCACACCGCGGAGCCGATGCCGAGCAGGGCCCGCAGCTCGTCGCGGAGCAGCGGTCCGAAGGGCCACCGGGTGCGGGCGTGCGCCATGACGGCGGCGAGCACGGCGTCGCAGAGCGCGGTCAGGGCGAGCACGGCGACGATGACCAGCGCGAAGTACGGGCCGTGGCCGACCCACTCGCGTAATTTCCCGGCGTTGTAGAGCGGTTGGAAGCAGATCGCGGCGAAACCGACCGTCAGCAGGCGCCGCGCCACCTGGTCCGGCGAGGGGCCGCGCCCGCGCGCCACGTGCGGCACGGCCCCGGCCAGCGAGGCGGCCACCACCACGGCGATCACCTGCGCGGCGCCGTGGTGGGTGGCGTGCCCCGCGTTCTCCCCGAGCAGGGCGTACGCCAGGGCGCCCGCGGCCCCGAGCGGCGCCGGTTCCCGGGTCCGCGCGCTGCCCCGCCTGGTGAGCTCGCCCAGGCCGACGAGAACCCCGAAGGCCAGGGCCGTCCGCCCCTCCGTGATGCCGTGCCAGAGGGTCCAGGCGAGCGCGGTCAGGGCGAGGAGGGCGGCGACGGCGTGGGCGGGCGTCGCGGACGGGCGGCCCGCGCGCCGCCCGGTGACGCGTGGTGCGCTCCCGGTGACCGCCCTTCCGGAGCTGCCGGGCACCGCCGGAGGGGCGGTCACCGGGCCGCCGGTCCCGACGCCGCCCCCGGGCCCGCCGCCGAGCCGGGCACAGCGGGCGCGGGCAGCGCAGGCGGTACGTTTCCGCGCTGGTCGGAGGGTTGGCCGGGTACGTGGTCCAGGGGCTGGCCCGGGAGGTCGGAGGTGACCCCGGGGTGCCAGCCGTGCCGCCCGAGCGCACGCGTCAGGGCGGCCACCATCACCGGGTCGAAGTGGGCCCCCGCGCACCGGTCGAGCTCTTCGAGGGCCACCGCCACGGGCCGGGCACGGCTGTAGGACCGCGTGGACGTCATCGCGTCGAAGGCGTCGGCCACGGCCACCACCCGGGCGCTCTCCGGGATCTGCCGCCCGACGAGCCCGTAGGGGTAGCCGCTGCCGTCGATGCGCTCGTGGTGGTGCAGGATCGCCGCCCGCGCCTCACCGAGGAAGCCGATGCCGCGGACCATCTCGTGCCCGTACTCGGGGTGCAGCTCGATGACGCGCCGCTCCTCGGGCGTGAGTGGCCCGTCCTTGCGGAGCAGCCGGGTCGGCACGCCCAGCTTGCCCACGTCGTGCAGGATGCCCGCGAACCGCAGGACCTCGACGCGGTCGTCGTCCATGCCCAGCTCCCGGGCGATCAGCACGGAGGCGCGGCCGACCCGCTCGCTGTGCCCCCGGGTGTACCTGTCCTTGAGGTCGACGGCCTGCACGAGCGCCCGGATGGTCGCCTGGTGGGCGGCCCGCTCGTGGTGGTACTGCGCGAACGCCCAGCAGGAGACGCCCATCGGCAGCAGGACGAGCAGCGCCGCGGGCGGTCCGTAGGGGCTGGTCCACAGGACGGCCATCATCAGGCCCGCGAGACCGTGCACGGCCACCGGCGCCAGCGAGCGCAGGAAGAGCCCCCGCCAGGCGGCCCGCGCGGGCACCCGCTCGGCGGTGGCGAGGATGCCGCCGTCCAGGGCGGTGAGCGCGGCGGCGAAGGCGAGCACGGCGGCCCCCGCGGGCCCGAGCACATACGGGAAGTCCGGCGCGGAGGTGGCCGCGGGCCCGCCGAGCGCCGCGAACACCTTCGCGGCGCCCCAGGAGGCCAGGGCGAGCTGCGCCGCGCGCCAGACGCGCCGCACCCACCGGGGGTGCCGCTCGACGCGGGCGAGCAGCGCCCCCGGCACGGCGACGAGCGCGGCGGCGGCGGGCGGCAGCAGGAAGACCCCGGCGAGCAGCACGGGGAAGAGGGTGCCGAGGCTCCGCGGGCCGCGACGGCTCCCGGCCGCGCCCGCCCTGCCGCCGAGACGTTCCGGGAAGGCGTCGCGCTCGCACCCCGCGTAGAGCACGGCGAGGAGCGCCACCGCCGGCCAGTCGGTGCCCGCGCCGAGGGCGGGCGCGACACAGGAGGCGCCGGCCAGGGCGACGCACAGGAGGTAAGCACGGGCCCACACCGGCACCGACCGCATGGAGGTCTCCTCCCCACTTCAGGTCGGAGACTAGGCGCGGAGCCCGCCGGCCCGGTTCCCGCCGGCGGGGAATTAGCACATTCGGGTGACGGGAGGGGGAACAGGGCCGCACAGAGAAGCAGGCCGCACAGAATGTGCGGCCTGCTTCGACACTCGACTACCGGGCCCCGCCCGGGGCGTTCACGCCTCCGAGGCGGTCACGTCCTGGATGACGTCCTGCTCGGGCACGGTCTGCCCGGAGCGGATCAGGTCGATGCGCCCCATGACCTTGGCCCGCAGGTCGACAGGGACGTCGTCCGAGCCGCAGCAGCGCTTGACCAGCTTCTTGACGGCCTGTTCGAGTCCGTACTTCTCCAGGCACGGCGAGCACTCCTCGAAGTGCGTCTCGAACTTGGTGCAGTCGCTGTCCGGCATCTCGTGGTCCAGGAACTCATAGAGATGGTCCAGGACCTCACTGCAGTCAGTCTCGTGCGGCTCTCCGCAGCTCATGAGCCCGAGCCTTTCGTTCCGTTCGACTCTCCTGCACCGGCCGGGACGAGCCCGCGCTCACGGGCGTAGTCCTCCAGCATGCCGCGCAGCTGGCGGCGGCCACGGTGCAGTCGGGACATCACCGTGCCGATGGGTGTCCCCATAATGTCCGCGATCTCCTTGTACGCAAAGCCCTCTACGTCGGCCAGATAGACGGCGATGCGGAATTCCTCGGGGATCGCCTGCAGCGCTCTCTTCACGTCCGAGTCGGGCAGGTGGTCGAGCGCCTGCGACTCGGCCGAGCGCAGACCGGTGGACATGTGCGACTCGGCACGCGCGAGCTGCCAGTCCTCGATCTCCTCGGCGGCGCTGCGCTGGGGCTCGCGCTGCTTCTTGCGGTAGGAGTTGATGAACGTGTTGGTGAGGATGCGGTACAGCCAGGCCTTGAGGTTGGTGCCCTCGCGGAACTGGTGGAACGACGCGTACGCCTTGGCGTACGTCTCCTGCACCAGGTCCTCCGCGTCCGCCGGGTTGCGCGTCATGCGCAGCGCCGCCGAGTACATCTGGTCCAGGAAGGTCAGCGCGTCCCGCTCGAAGCGGGCGGTGCGCTCCGCGGCCGTCTCCGGCCCCTCCGGATTCTCTCGGGGCTGCTCCGCCTGACCGTGCTCGGTCCCCGCGTCGGTCCCAGTGACCGGACCCACCTCCTCCAACGACGTGGCGAGGCCGAAAGCAGCCCCACTCGAATCGGAGGATAGACGACGATCCGCTCCGCGCGCCGCCCGAATAGTTGCGTTTTTGGGTGCGCTCAAGACCGTCCACTCCAGGTCAGCGGCGCTGGAGCGGTTCGGGCAGATGGTCGAACCCATGCGGCGGACTCCCTCTCGTACGAACAGGTCGGCGACGGTGTTCACCGTCTGTTCGCCACAACAGAGGTCACCCGCCGAGCATTCCCGCCCAGCGCGTCACGGCGTCCGTGATCCGCTTCACGGCCTCGTCCTGGCCCAGCTCCGCCCGCTTGGGCACGGCGAAGCCGTGATCGGCGTACGGGACTTCCACCAGCTCGTACGCTCCGCCGTCCGGGAACTCGGCGGGCCTGCCGAAGGGGTCGTTGCCGCCCTGCACGACGAGCGTGGGCACACCGGCGCCGAGCAGCTCGTCGGCGCGCGACTTCTCCGGCCTGCCCGGCGGGTGCAGCGGGAAGGAGAGCGCGAGCACGGCGGCGGCGCCCAGCTCGGCCGCCGTCCGGCAGGCGACGCGGGCCCCGGCGCTCCTGCCCCCGGCGACCACGGGCAGCCCCCGCTTCTCCAGCGCGGACCAGCTGCCGCGCCACCCGGCGTCCAGCGTCCTCGGCGCGGGCGCCACCTTCTTGCCCGCGACCCGCCAGGGCTGCTCGACGAGGGCCACGCTCACGCCGTGCGCGGGCAGCGCGGCGGCGATACCCCGCAGGTCCCTGGCCTCGATGCCGCCGCCCGCGCCATGGCCGAGGGCCAGCAGCAGGCGCGGCTCGCGTGCCGGGTGCCAGGTGATCCGTGCCGTACCGGCGTCGGTCTCAACGATGTCAAAGGGCTCAGCGTGCGTCACATCAGAAGAGTGTGCCCTCTTCGGGCCCTTCCAGTTCCTTCAGGAGCTCCGGGCCGTTGTTGCGCACGTTGCTGACCGCCGTGGCGACGGGGTAGGCGCGCATCAGGCCGGTGGGGGGCGGTTCCAGGAGCGTGCGCAGGTCGTCGGGGTCCGTGCGGGAGGGGTCGAGCCAGGCGTCCCAGCGGTCGGGGG
>NZ_JASKYR010000215.1:0-12635 GCF_041028215.1 Streptomyces flavofungini | reverse complement strand
GTGTGGAAGGCGGGGGCAGCGTTCGTACCGCTGGACCCGGAGTATCCGGCGGAGCGGCTTGCGTTCATGGTGGTCGATAGTGGGGTGGAGGTCGTACTCGGAGCAACTGACACGCTGCCGGTGGGTGGGGTGCGGGTGGTACGCCTGGACGACCCGGAGGTGACCGAGCAGTCCGACGAGCCGCTGCGTACGTACATCGGCCCTGATCAGCTCGCGTACGTCATTTACACCTCGGGTTCGACGGGTCGTCCGAAGGGTGTGGCGGTCGCGCAGGGTGGCGTGACGAATCTGTCTGAGGCGATGCGTCCGGCGTTGGGTGTGTCGGAGGGTGCGACCGTGTTGCAGTTCGCGTCGTTCAGTTTTGACGCGGCGGTGTTGGATGTGGCGGTGACGTTGGCGGGTGGTGGGACGCTCGCGATCGCGTCGGCGGAGGAGCGGGCCCAGCCGGGCTTGCTGGCGGCGATGATCGACCGCACGGGTGTGAGCACGGCCAGTGTCGTGCCGTCCCTGTTGGGGGTCCTGGACCCGGCTGCCGTGCCGGGTGTGCGGAATTGGGTGCTGGGTGCAGAGCTGTTGACCGCCGATCTGGCCAGCCGGTGGGTGGGGCAGGCGCGGCTGTGGAACACCTACGGTCCGACCGAGGCCACGGTCATGGCGACGGCCGGTTTGGTGGCCGCTGCGGTGGGTCCCGGGGACCCGCCGCCGTCGATCGGGCGGCCCCTGGGCAACGTACGCACCTATGTCCTGGACGGCTTCTTGCGCCCGGTCCCGCCCGGTGTGACGGGGGAGCTGTACGTATCGGGGCCTGGTGTGGCGCGCGGTTATGTCGGGCGGCCGGAGCTGACCGCTGAGCGCTTCGTGGCCTGCCCCTTCCGTCCGGGCGTGCGGATGTACCGGACCGGTGACCTGGCCCGCTGGACGGACGAGGGAGAGCTGCTGTTCGCGGGGCGCGCGGATGACCAGGTGAAGATCCGGGGTTTCCGGGTGGAGCCGGGTGAGGTGGAGGCGGTGTTGGCCGCGCATCCCGACGTACGGCAGGCGACCGTGGTCGTACGCGAGGACCGGCCCGGCGACAAACGCCTCGTCGGCTACATCGTGACGGACGCCGAGGACGTGGACGTTCAGGCAGTGCGTGCCGCGATGGGGGCGCAGTTGCCGGAGTACATGGTTCCGGCGGCTGTGGTGGTGCTCGACGCGCTGCCGTTGACGGTGAACGGCAAGGTGGACCGGGTGGCGCTGCCCGCGCCCGATCTTGCCGAGCGGGCGGGTGACCGTGCGCCGCGTACGGAGGCGGAGGCGGTGCTGTGTGCCCTGTTCGCCGAGGTGCTTGGGCTCGACAGGGTTGGCGTCGACGCCAGCTTCTTCGAGTTGGGCGGTGACTCGATCAGTTCCATGCAGCTTGCCTCGCGGGCCCGTGGGAAGGGGCTTGTGCTCACTCCGCGCCAGGTCTTCGAGGAGAAGACACCCGAACGCCTCGCCGTCGTGGCGGACGTGGCCGCCGGGCAGGGGCCCGCGATCGACGATGCCGGAGTGGGTGAGGTGCCCTGGACGCCTGCGATGCGGGCGTTGGGGGAGCGGGCGGTGCGGCCCGGGTTCGCGCAGTGGGTGACGTTGGTCGCTCCGGCCGGTCTTGGGCTCGATGTTCTGGCGGCGGGATTGTCCGCCGTGCTGGATACGCATGCCATGTTGCGGGCCCGCACTGTGCCGGGTGAGCCGAAGCTGATCGTGGGAGAGCCGGGTTCCGTCGACGCGGTCCGCCTCGTGTCCCGTGTCGAGGCCGACAGCCACCAGGTGGACGAGGTAGCGGCGAGGGCCGCGCGGGAGGCCGCCGGTCGGCTCGACCCGGCGGCCGGGGTGATGGTGCGGGCGGTGTGGGTGGACGCGGGGCCGGACGTGCCCGGCCGTCTGGTGCTGTGTGTGCATCACTTGGTGGTCGACGGAGTGTCCTGGCGCGTGCTGACCCCCGATCTCCGGGCCGCCTGCGAGGCGGTCGCCGCAGGCCGGGCGCCCGTACTGGACCCGGCCGGAACGTCCTTCCGGCGCTGGGCCGAACTCCTGGCCGCCGAAGCGGTCGCCGAGCACCGCACCGCCGAACTCCCGCACTGGCTCGCACTCCTCGGTGACGCCACCGACGCCGCCGACGCGACCGACGACGCCACCGACGCCGACGCGACCGACGCCACCGACGCGACCGCGTCACCCCTCGGCAAGCGCCCCTTGGACCCCGCCACCGACACCGCGGCCACCCAACTCCGCCGCACCTGGAACGTGCCGCCCGCGCGGGCCGCCGCCCTGGTGGGCCGTACGACCACGGCCTTCCACTGCGGCGTGGACGACGTACTGCTCGCCACGCTGGCCGGTGCCGTCGCCGCGTGGCGGCCCAGTGGTGGGCGCGTGGTCGTCGTCGATGTCGAGGGGCATGGGCGGGAGCCGCTCGGGGACGTGGATCTGTCCCGTACGGTCGGCTGGTTCGCCGGGTCGCATCCGGTGCGGCTCGATGTGACCGGAGTTGATCTGCCGCAGGCCCTCGCCGGTGGTCCCGCCGCCGGTGAGCTGGTCAAGGCGGTCAAGGAGCAGGTGCGGGCCGTGCCCGGCGACAAGCTGGGCCACGATCTGCTGCGCCACCTCAACCCCGACACCGCCCCCGCACTGGCGGCGGCACCCGCCCCGCAGGTCGGCTTCAACTACCTCGGTCGCTTCGCCGCCGCCGCGCCGCACACCTCAGCGGCCGAGCCCTGGCAGCCCGCCGGGGCCGCCGCGATCGGCGGTTCTGTCGACCCGGGGACGCCCGTCGCCCACGCCCTGGACATCGGCGCGGTGGTGCGGGAGACCCCGGACGGGCCCGCGCTCGAAGTGAGCGTCGGGTGGCCCGCCGCGCTCTTCGAGGAGGCGGACGTCGAGCGCCTCGGACAGGTCTGGCTCGATCTGCTCGGCGGCCTCGCCCTGCACACCGCCGGACCCGGCGCGGGCGGACACACCGTCTCGGACTTCCCGCTCCTCGACACGCTGACGCAGGAGGGAGTGGCCGAACTGGAGGCCGCCGTACCGGCGTTGGAGGACGTGTGGCCACTGTCGCCGTTGCAGCAGGGCATGCTGTTCCACGCCACCTTCGACGATGCGAGCCCGGACCTCTATGAGAGTCAGCGCATGCTGGCGCTCGACGGGCCCCTCGACACCGGTCGCCTCCGGGCCGCCTGCGAGGCGCTGCTGCGCAGGCACCCGATCCTGCGGGCGGGCTTCCACCGTCTCGCGTCGGGCGAGGCCGTGCAGGTCGTGGCGCAGGACGTGCCGCTGCCGTGGCGCGAGGCCGATCTGTCGGGGCGCCCGGAGGCGGAGGCGCTCGCCGGTCTTGAGCGGCTCGCCGAGAGCGAGCGGGCGCACCGCATCGACGTGGCGTCGGCGCCGCTGCTGCGGCTGCTGCTCGTGCGGCTCGGTGAGCACCGGCACCGGCTGGTGCTCACCAGCCACCACATCATCATGGACGGCTGGTCGCTGCCGGTCCTGATCGGCGACCTCTCCGCCGCGTATGCCGCGTACGAGGCGGGCGGCGGTCGCGAGGACGGGCCCGCGGCCTCGTACGGGGACTACCTGGCGTGGCTGGCCCGGCAGGACGGGGACGCCGCGCGGGCCGCGTGGCGGACGGAGCTGGCCGGGCTCGAAGCGCCGACGCTGGTCGTGCCCGCCGAGTCGGCCGTCGTGCCGGTGGAACCGGACCGGGTGCGGTTCGAGTTCCCCGCCGGTCTGTCGCGGGGGCTCGCGGAACTGGCGCGGGCGCGTGGCCTGACGCAGAACACCGTGGTGCAGGGCGCCTGGGCGCTGCTGCTCGCCCGGCTCGTCGGACGGACGGACGTGGTGTTCGGCGCCACGGTCGCCGGGCGGCCGACGGACCTGCCGGGCGCGGACACGGCGATCGGTCTGTTCATCAACACCCTGCCGGTGCGGGTGACCCTGGCGGCCGGGCAGTCCGTGGCCGACCTGCTCACCGACCTCCAGGAGCGGCAGGTCAGGCTGCTCGGGCACCAGCACGTGGGGCTCGCGGAGATCCACCGACTGGCCGGGCCCGGCGCGACGTTCGACACGCTCGTCGTGTACGAGAACTATCCGCTCCCGCCCGCCGCGGCGCCGGGCCCCGAGGCGCTCGCCGTACGGCCGGTCGGCGCGCCGCGCGACATGGGGCACTACCCGCTGACGTTCGTCGTGTCGCCGGGCGAGCGGATGCGGGGTGACCTCGTCTTCCGGCCCGATGTCTTCGACCGGGCCGGGGCCGAGGACATGGTCGCCTCGCTGGTGCGCATCCTTGAGCAGGTGGTGGCCGATCCGGCGGTGCCCGTGGGCCGGGTGGACGTGCTCGGCGCCGAGGGGCGCGAACGGGTCGTGGGCGAGTGGAACCGTACGGAGTGCGCGGCGGCCGGTGTGCCGTTGCCGGAGCTGTTCCGGCGGCAGGCCGCGTGGACCCCGGACGTGGTCGCCGCCGAGGACGGGGAGCGGTCGCTCACCTACGGGCGGCTCGCGGGGGAGGCCGCCCGCCTGGCGCGGCATCTGATCGGCCTGGGCGTCGGTCCCGAGCGCCGCGTGGCGGTGGTCTCGGGGCGTTCGGTGCCGCTGGTGGTCGCGTTGCTCGCGGTGTCGATGGCGGGCGGGGTCTTCGTGCCGGTGGACCCGGCGTACCCGGCGGACCGGATCGCGCGGGTGCTCGCCGACGCGGCGCCGGAGGTCCTGGTGTGCGGCACGGCCACGCGGGACGCGGTGCCGGGTGACTTCCGCGGGCACGTCGTGGTGACCGACGAACCGGCGGTGGCCGGGGAGATCGCCGGGCTCCCGGCGGGTCCGGTGGATGACGGGGAGCGCCTCGCGCCGCTGACGGCGGCCCACGCGGCGTACGTCGTGCACACCTCGGGCTCGACGGGGCGGCCCAAGGGCGTCGTGGTGACGCACATGGGGCTGGGCAATCTGGCCCGTGCGCAGATCGAGCGCTTCCGGGTGCGGGCGGAGTCGCGGGTGCTCCAGTTCGCCTCGCCGAGCTTCGACGCGGCGGTCTCCGAGCTGTGCATGGCCTTGCTCTCCGGCGCTTCGGTGGTCCTGGCGCCGCCGGACGCGCTGCCGCCCCGGGTCTCCCTCGGCGAGGCGCTCGACCGGGCGGGGGCGACGCATGTGACGGTGCCGCCGAGCGTGCTGGCGGCGGAGGACTCGCTGCCGGAGCGCCTGGAGACGCTGGTGGTGGCCGGTGAGGCGTGCCCGGTGGGCCTGGTGGACCGGTGGTCGGCGGGCCGCCGGATGGTGAACGCGTACGGGCCGACCGAGACGACGGTCTGCGCGACGATGAGCGCCCCGCTGGCCCCGGGCCGCGATGTGGTGCCCATCGGCGGTCCGATGACCGGCGTACGCACCTACGTCCTGGACGGCTTCCTGCTGCCGGTGCCCGCCGGGGTGGCGGGCGAACTGTACGTGGCGGGGCCCGGCCTGGCCCGTGGCTACCTCGGACGCCCCGGACTCTCCGCCGAACGCTTCGTGGCCTGCCCCTACGGCTCCGGCGGCGAGCGGATGTACCGGACCGGGGACGTGGTCCGCTGGACCGACGGCGGTGAACTGGTCTTCGCGGGCCGCGCCGACGAGCAGGTCAAGATCCGTGGCCACCGGATCGAACCGGGGGAGATCGAGGCGGCCCTCGGCGAGCACCCGGACGTGACGCAGGCGGTGGTGGCGGCCCGCGAGGACAGGCCGGGCGACCGGCGCCTGGTGGCGTACGTCGTCGCGGCGGGGCGGGCCGGTGCGGGCGCCGCCGATCTCCCCGCCGCCCTCCGCGCCTTCCTCGCCCAGCGGCTCCCGGAGTACATGGTGCCCACGGCCGTCGTGCCGCTGGAGCGGCTGCCGCTGACACCCCACGGGAAGGTGGACCGGGCCGCCCTGCCCGCCCCGGACTTCGCAGCAAGGAGCGGCGGGCGGGAGCCGCGCACCGAGGCGGAGCGGGTCGTCTGCGCGTTGTTCGCCGAGGTGCTCGGGCTCGACCGGGTCGGCGTCGACGACAGCTTCTTCGAGCTGGGCGGCGACTCGATCATGTCGATGCAACTGGCCTCGCGGGCGCGCGGCGCCGGGCTCGTGCTGACCTCGCGGCAGGTGTTCGAGGAGAAGACCCCCGAGCGCCTCGCGGCCGTCATCGAGGTGGCGGGGCGGCCCGCCGAGGCCGATGGCGGCGGGGTCGGTGAGGTGCCGTGGACGCCGGTGATGCGGGCGTTCGGCGAGCGCGCCGCCCGGCCGGGGTTCGCCCAGTGGGTGACCCTCGGCGCGCCCGATGGGCTCACCCCGCGCATCCTCGCCGAGGGCCTGGCCGCCGTACTGGACGCGCACGACATGCTGCGGGCCCGGACGGTGCCCGGGGAGCCGAAGCTGGTGGTGGGCGAGCGCGGCTCGGTCGACGCGGCACGGCTGGTGAGCCGCGTGGCAGCGGATGAGGACGACGATGTCGACGAAGTCGCGCGGGCCGCGGCCCGCGCGGCGGCCGAGCGGCTCGATCCGGCCGCCGGAGAGCTGGTACGGGCGGTATGGGTGGACGCGGGTCCCGGCAGGACCGGCCGGGTCGTCCTCGCCGTGCACCACCTGGTCGTCGACGGGGTGTCCTGGCGCGTCCTGGTGCCCGATCTGCGGGCGGCGTGCGAGGCGGTGGCGGCGGGGCGCGAGCCCGCGCTCGACCCGGTCCCGACGTCGTTCCGGCGCTGGGCGGAACTCCTCGCGGCCCAGGCGTCCGACGCGGACCGCGTCGCCGAACTCGACGACTGGCGCAAGCTCCTCGGGGCGGGCGAGGAGCCCCTGGGGGCGCGGGCGCTCGACCCCGGCGCCGACGTCGCCGAGACGCTGCTCCACCAGTCCTGGCGCGTGCCCGCCCAACAGGCCGCCGTCCTGACGGGGAAGACCCCGGCCGCGTACCACTGCGGGGTGCACGAGGTGCTGCTCGCCGCCCTCGCGGGCGCCGTCGCGCACTGGCGGCCCGGTGGCGGCACCGGCGTGCTCGTCGACGTCGAGGGGCACGGCCGCGAGGACCTGGCGGGCGTCGACCTGTCGCGCACGGTCGGCTGGTTCACCAGCGTGCGTCCCGTGCGCCTGGACGTGGCGGGCGCCGACCTGGACAGCGCTATGGCGGGCGGCCCGGCGGCCGGTACGTTGGTCAAGGCCGTGAAGGAGCAGGTGCGGGCGGTGCCCGGCGACGGGCTCGGGTACGAGCTGCTGCGCCACCTCAACTCCGCGACCGGCCCGGTCCTGGAGGCCGCACCGGCCCCCCAGATCGGCTTCAACTACCTCGGCCGCTTCACCACCGGCACGCGTACGGGACCCGCAGGGCCCTGGCAGCCCGCCGGTGGCACCGCGGTCGGCGGCACGGCGGCCCCGGACATGCCCGTGACCCACGCCCTCGCGGCGGGCGCGGTGATCCGGGACAGCGCGGACGGACCCGAACTGGAGATCACTCTCAGCTGGCCGGGCCGGGTGCTCGACGCGGCCGGTGCCGAGCGGCTCGGCCGCGCCTGGCTCGCGGTGCTCGAAGGGATCGCCGCGCACACGGCCGATCCCGGCGCGGGCGGTCACACCCCGTCCGACTTCCCCCTGCTCGACCTCGCACAGAACCAGATCGAGGAGCTCGAAGCGGCTCTCGCCGAGGGAAACCGTTCCCGATGAGCATCAACCGTAATGAGGAGTAGGAGCGATGACCCGATCCCTTGTCGAGGACGTGTGGCCGCTTTCACCGCTTCAGGAGGGTCTGCTGTTCCACGCCGGCCTCGCCGACGAGGGGCCCGATGTCTACACCGTGCAGTCGGCGCTTGACATCGAGGGCGCCTTGGACGCGGCACGGCTCCGCGCCTCCTGGCAGGCGCTCGTGGCCCGGCATCCGGCGCTGCGGGCCTGCTTCCGGCCGGTGAGCGGGGCCCAGCTGGTCCAGGTCGTGGTGCGCGACGTGACGGTGCCGTGGACCGAGGCGGACGTCTCCGGGCTCGGGGAGGCCGAGGCGCGCGACCGGCTGCGCGAGCTGGCCGAGGGCGAACTGGCCCAGCGCTTCGACCTCGCGGCGGCGCCCCTGCTGCGGCTGCTGCTCGTCCGGGTCGGCGAGGACCGCCACCACCTGGTCATGACGCTGCATCACATCCTGATGGACGGCTGGTCGATGCCGGTCCTCCTCGGTGAGCTGTCCCAGGTGTACGAGGCGGGCGGGGACGCCTCGGCGCTGCGGCGGGCGGCGTCCTACGGCGACTATGTGGCCTGGGTGGCCCGGCAGGACAAGGAGGCGGCCCGCGCCGCCTGGCGCAGCGAGCTCGCGGGCGCGGACGAGCCGACGCTCGTGGTGCCCGCGGACCCGACGCGGCTGCCCGCCTTCCCCGAGCACGTCGTCGCCGAGCTCCCCGAGGACCTCTCCCGGGGCGTCGCGGCGCTGGCCCGTGCCAAGGGGCTCACGGCCAACACGGTGATGCAGACCGCCTGGGCGCTGGTCCTCGCGCGCCTCGCGGGCCGCACCGACGTGGTGTTCGGCAGTACGACGGCGGGACGCCCCGCCGAACTGCCGGGCGTGGAGTCCATGGTGGGCCTGCTCATCAACACGCTGCCGGTACGGGTGCGGCTGGACGGTGCCCGGTCGGTGGCCGACACCCTGGCGGAGGTGCAGCGGCGGCAGACCGCGCTCCTCGGCCACCAGCACGTGGGTCTCCTGGAGATCCAGAAGCTGGCGGGTCCCGCGGCCGTCTTCGACACGCTGGTGCTCTACGAGAGCTTCCCGCACCCGCCCGCCGGGTCGCCGTCGGACGACGCGCTGGTCATGCGCCCGTCGGGCATGGCCCGCGACGCCTCGCACTACCCGCTCACCCTCGTGGTCACCCCGGGCGAGCGGCTGCGCTGCAAACTCGACCACCGGCCCGACCTGTTCGGCCCCGACACCGCGCGCGCGATCCTCGGACGGGTCGTGCGGGTCCTTGAGCAGATGGTGGCCGCCCCGGAGACCCGCATCGCCGACATCGACGTCCTCGCGCCCGAGGAGCGGACCCGGCTCGTCCAGGAGTGGAACGGCACCGCGCGCGCGGTGCCGCCGGGGACCTGGGTGGACGCCTTCGACGAGCGGGCCCGGTGGTCCCCGGACGCGCCCGCGCTGCGGTGCGGCGCCGACGCGCTGTCGTACGCGGAGCTCGACCGCCGCGCCAACCGGCTGGCCCAGTACCTGACGGGCGCCGGGGTGGGCCGTGAGACGCGGGTCGGGCTGTGTCTGCCGCGCGGCACCGGACTGGTCGTGGCCCTGCTCGCGGTGTGGAAGGCGGGTGGTGCCTTCGTGCCCCTCGACCCGGCCCACCCACGGGACCGGCTCGCCCATCTGATCGCCGACAGCGGGGCCGAGGTCGTCCTCGGCACGGCGGGGASCCTGGCCGAGGTGGCGACGGGCGGGGCGCGGGCGATACGTCTCGACGAGGAGGCGGAGGCCGTCGCGGCGCAGTCCGCCAAACCGCCCGTCACCCTCACCGAGCCGGACCAGCTCGCGTACATCATCTACACCTCGGGGTCGACCGGACGCCCCAAGGGCGTGGCGGTGCCGCACGCGGGTGTGGTCAACCTCGCCGAGGCCATGCGGCCGGTCCTCGCCATGGCCGAGGGCGTGACGGCGCTCCAGTTCGCCTCCTTCAGCTTCGACGCGGCCGTCCTGGACGTGGCGACGACGCTGGCGGCGGGCGGCACCCTGGCCATCGCCACCGAGGACGAGCGCACCGACCCCGCCGCGCTTGCCCGGATGATCCGCTCGTCCGGGGTGAGCACGGCCAGCGTGGTGCCGTCCCTGCTGAGCCTCCTCGACCCGGCCGACGTGCCGTGGGTGCGCAACTGGGTGCTCGGCGCCGAACGCCTCACCGCCGACCTGGCGGGCCGCTGGACCGGCCAGGCCCGCGTCTGCAACACCTACGGCCCCACCGAGACCACCGTCATAGCCACCGCCGTACCGCTGGAGGAGAGCACCTCACCGGCCGGCCGCCCGCCGTCGATCGGCCGGCCCGTCCAGAACACCCGCGTGTACGTCCTCGACGGCTTCCTGCGCCCGGTCCCCGCCGGGATGACCGGTGAGGTGTACGTGGCGGGCTCGGGCGTCGCCCGCGGCTACACCGGGCGGCCCGGCCCGACCGCCGAACGCTTCGTGGCCTGCCCCTTCACCGAGGGCGCCCGCATGTACCGCACGGGTGACCTCGCCCAGTGGACGGCCGGGGGCGAACTGAGCTTCGTGGGGCGCGCGGACGCGCAGGTGAAGATTCGCGGCCACCGCGTCGAACCCGGCGAGATCGAGGCCGTCCTGACCGCCCACCCGGCGGTCGGCCAGGCGGTGGTCGTCGCCAGGGAGGACCGCCCGGGGGACCGGCGTCTGACCGCCTACGTCGTGCCCGACGGGACGTACGACGCGCCCGACGGGCAGGAGGACGGCCTGCGGCGGCTCCGTGAGCACGCCGCCGCGTCCCTGCCGGAGTACATGGTCCCCTCGGCGGTGACCGTCCTGGACGCGCTGCCCCTGACGCCCAACGGCAAGGTCGACCACCGGGCGCTGCCCGCGCCCGACCTCGCCGAGCGGGTCTCCGACCGGGCGCCGCAGGGCGAGACCGAGACGAAGCTGTGCGCCCTGTTCGCCGAGATCCTCGGCCTGGAACGGGTCGGCGTCGACGACAACTTCTTCGACCTCGGCGGTGACTCGGGCCTCGCGATGCGCCTCGTGGCCCGCGTGCGCGAGGAGTTCGGCGTCGAGCTGAGCATGCGGCGCCTCTTCGGCGAGTCCACGCCGATGGGCGTGGCCCGCATGCTGACCGCCAAGGCCCGCCCCGCCCTCCTGCCGGTCGAGGACCGGCCCGACGAGGTGCCCGTCACCGCCGGACAGCTCCGCACCTGGCACCTGGGCAGGCTCGGCGGCGAGACGGCCGCGCACCGCGCCTCGGTCGCCCTGCGGCTGCGCGGCGCACTCGACGTGGACGCGCTGCGGGCGGCCCTGGGCGATGTGGCAAACCGCCATGACATCCTGCGCACCGTCTTCGTCGGCGGTGGCTCCCGGGGTACGGAACCGCGGCAGCGCGTACTGGAGCCGGACGCCGCCCGGCCCGAGCCCTCCCGGCGGCGGGCCACCGAGGAGGAGCTGGCGGAGCTGCTCACCGAGCGTGCCGCGCTCCCCTTCGACCTGACCGCCGAACCACCCTGGAAGCAGCACCTGTTCGAGGTGTCGGAGACGGAGCACGTGCTGCTGCTCACCGTGCACCGCATCGCCACGGACGACCTGTCCCTCGACGTCCTCGTGCGCGACCTCGGCGCGGCGTACGGCGCACGGCGCGAGGGACGCGTCCCCCAGCGCGCCCCGCTGCCGCTCCAGTTCACCGACTACGCCCTGTGGGAGGCGGAGCTCCTCAAGGGCGCACAGGAGCCGGACAGCCTGATCGGCGAGGAACTCGCGTACTGGAAGGACGCGCTGGCCGACGCGGCCCCGGAGATCCGGCTGCCCGCCGACCGGCCGCGCCCCGCCCTCGCCACCCACCGCGCGGCCTCCGTACCGCTGCGCGTGGCCGCCGACACCCACCAGCGCCTGCTGGACATCGCCGAACCCGGCGGCTCGCCGACCTTCGCGGTGCTGCACGCCGCCCTCGCCCTGCTGCTCACCCGGCTCGGCGCGGGCAACGACATCCTGCTCGCCACCGAACTGCCGCGCCGCGACAGCGAGGGCGACATGGAAGGTGTGGTGGGGCCCTTCGCGGGGCCGCTGGTGCTGCGCGCGGACACCTCAGGCGATCCCACCTTCCGCGACCTGCTCGACCGGGTGACCGAAGGCGGACGTGAGGCGCGCGGGCACGCGGACATGCCCTTCGCCCGCCTGGTGGACGCCCTCGCGCCCGAGCCCTCGGCGGCCCGCCACCCCGTCTTCCAGGTGCGGCTCGACCTGCGCGACGACGGCACCGAGGAGTGGGACCCGTCCGAACTGCCCGGCCTGCACACCACCCGAGTCGAGGCGGGCGCGGCGGCCACCGAAGTGGACCTGGCGTTCGGCCTCACCGAACGCCACCGCCCCGACGGCGGCCCGGACGGCATCGACGGGCGACTCCGCTACGCCACCGAGCTGTTCGACCGCTCCACGGCCGACGCCCTCGCGCGGCGCCTCGAGCGCGTCCTCGAACAGGTCGCGGCACGCCCGGAGGCACGCCTGAGCGAGATCGACGTCTTCCTCGGCCAGGACGAACTGCGCCAGGTGGTGCGCGACTGGAACGGCACGGCGGCCACGCCGCCCGCGCGAACGGTGCTCCACGCCCTCGCCGACCGGGTGGCCCGCACCCCGCACGAGGTGGCCGTCACCGACCCGGACGCCATCCTCACCTACGCCGAACTGGACGCCCACAGCGAGACGGTGGCCCGGCGGCTGACCGCGCTCGGGGCGGGGCCCGAGGACGTCGTCACGGTGGCCCTCGCGCCCTCGACCGGCCTCGCGACCGCCCTGCTCGGCGTGCTCAAGTCCGGTGCCGCCTGCTTCCTCACCGCACCGGACAAGCCCCTGGACGACGGCGCGGCGGGCCGTCCCGCCGCCCTGCTGTGCACGGCGGCCACCGCCGCCGCGCTGCCCGCCGGCCTCACCGTCCCTGTGCTGCGGGCCGACACCCCGGCAC
>NZ_JASKYR010000214.1:0-10480 GCF_041028215.1 Streptomyces flavofungini | reverse complement strand
CTGGTACTGGTACTGCTGCTGCTCCGGGTAGCCGCCGTACTGCTGCTGGTGTTGCTGGTGTTGCTGCGGCTGCTGGTTCTGGTGCTGCTGGTGCTGCTGCCCCTGGTACGGCTGGCCCTGGTGCTGCTGCTGGTGCTGGTGCTGCTGCTGGTGACCCGGGTACGGCTGGCCCGGGCGCGGGTCATGGCCCTCGCGCCCGTCGTATCCCTCGTAGCCCTCATAGCCCTCGTACGGCTGATTGGACATGGCGCTCATCCTCCTGCGAACGGCGGGAGCACCTCGACCGTGCCGCCCTCGGCCAGCCGTACGGTCTCATGCCCACGGGTGCCTACGGGGTCACCGTCGACCAGGAAGGAGCATCGCTTGAGGACCCGGACCAGTTCTCCGGGGTGGCGTTCGCGGGCGCCGTCCAGCGCTTCGGCGAGCGTCGCCGCCGCGTAGGGCTCCTCGGCGATGCCCGCGGCCGCCTTGGCAGCGGCCCAGTAACGAATGGTGCCGTTCACCATGCGACTCCCCTTTCAGTCGGCGGTTGCCGACGTCCATGATGCCGTGGCCCAGGCGGCGATCCGTCCGGCCAGCTCGTCGGAGACCGCGTGCTCCGCGTGTCCCATGCCCTCTTCGAGCCAGAGCTCGGCCCCCTCCCGCGCGGCGGCGGCCAGCATCCGGGGATGGTCGACGGGGAAGTACGGGTCCTGGGTGCCGTGCACGACGAGCAGCGGCGCGGGCGCGATGAGGGGAACGGATTCGACCGGCGAGAGGGGCACGGGGTCCCACTCGTGCGGGTGGATTCTCGTCTTCAGGCCGAGACGGCCCACCACGCGCCCCGCCGGACGTGTCACGACCCAGTGCAGGCGCCGCATCGGGGCGGTTCCCCGGTAGAACCAGCGGGCCGGGGCACTGACCGCGACCACCGCGTCGGCCCGCGCTTCCGTGCGCCCCCTGTGCGACGCACCGTGCCGCAGGACGACGGAACCGCCCATCGAGAATCCGACGGTCACCACGTGTGTGTGCCCGAGCGAGCGCGCCCACTCCACGGCGGCGGCCAGGTCGAGCACCTCACGGTCGCCCACCGTGGAGTGCCCGCCGGAGGCCCCATGCCCCCGGAACGAGAAGCTGATCACGGCCGCACGCTGGGCGAACACGGCGGCGATCCGGCGTACGTGCGGCCGGTCCACGGCCCCGCTGAAGCCGTGCGCGAGGACGATCGCGGGGCCCGGGGACGGTCCGGGGCCCGGCTCGTACGCGGCCTCGATGGCGACCCCGTCCTGTGTACGCAGCGTGACGCGCTGTCGAACGGAAAGCTGCGCGCGAGTGAGCGGCGGCACAGAAGATCGCGCCGCTTGACCTGCCGGACCGGAACTCATGTGAGCTATTCTGCTGGGCAGAGGATCCGGGCAGCGAAGCCCCCGGGTCCTTTTGTGCTTTCAGGCGCAGCACAGCAGCGCGACACCGAAGTACGAAGCAGTGCCGTAAACGCCCCCAAGCTCAAAGGAGCAGGGGGGACCCCCTCCGCAGGGACCGAGGAGGAACCGACGTTATGGGCGAGCGAAACGTGCACGAACGCAGGACAGACCGGGACAGGCAGGCCACGCGGCGCGACCGGGGCCGAGCGGGCCGAGAACGCCGAGGGGTCGCGCGATGAGCTCTCTGCTGCTCCTCACCAACGCCCTCCAGCCCTCGACGGAGGTGCTTCCCGCCCTCGGCCTCCTGCTGCACAACGTGCGCGTCGCCCCGGCGGAGGGCCCCGCCCTCGTCGACACCCCGGGCGCCGACGTCATCCTCGTCGACGGCCGCCGCGACCTTCCGCAGGTGCGCAGCCTCTGTCAGCTCCTGCGCTCCACCGGGCCCGGCTGTCCGCTGATCCTCGTCGTGACCGAGGGCGGGCTCGCCGCCGTCACCGCCGAGTGGGGCGTGGACGACGTGCTCCTGGACACGGCGGGCCCCGCCGAGGTCGAGGCGCGGCTCCGGCTCGCGATGGGCCGCCAGCAGATCACCGCCGACGAGCTCCCGATGGAGATCCGCAACGGCGACCTCTCCGTGGACGAGGCGACGTACAGCGCGAAGCTGAAGGGCCGGGTCCTCGACCTGACCTTCAAGGAGTTCGAGCTGATCAAGTACCTCGCGCAGCACCCGGGCCGCGTCTTCACCCGCGCCCAGCTCCTCCAGGAGGTCTGGGGCTACGACTACTTCGGCGGCACGCGCACGGTCGACGTGCATGTGCGGCGGCTGCGCGCGAAGCTCGGCGTCGAGCACGAGTCGCTGATCGGCACGGTCCGCAATGTCGGTTATCGCTTCGTCACCCCGGAGAAGGTGGAGCGAGGGGCCGACGAGGAGAAGGCGAAGGCCGCCGCTCCACGTGCCGAGGGCGACGGGGAGCGACCGGCGCCCGCCGCGAAACCGGCCGCCGGGTCCGCGCCGAGGACCGCGCAGAAACTCTCGTAGGGGTAACGGGTCCATCCGCGTAGACTGCGCGCGTGGCCAAGGTGACGCGGGACGATGTGGCGCGACTGGCGGGTACTTCGACCGCTGTCGTCAGTTATGTCATCAATAACGGACCCCGGCCGGTCGCCCCGGCCACGCGCGAGCGTGTCCTCGCCGCGATCAAGGAGCTGGGCTACCGCCCGGACCGGGTCGCGCAGGCCATGGCCTCCCGGCGCACCGACCTCATAGGCATGATCGTGCCGGACGCGCGTCAGCCGTTCTTCGCGGAGATGACGCACGCCGTCGAACAGGCGGCGTCCGAGCGCGGAAAGATGGTCCTCGTTGGCAACTCCGACTACGTGGAGGAGCGCGAGACCCACTATCTCCGCGCCTTCCTCGGGATGCGGGTCTCCGGTCTCATCCTCGTCAGCCACGGCCTGACCGACCAGGCCGCCGCCGAGATCGACGCCTGGGACGCGCGTGTGGTGCTGCTGCACGAGCGGCCCGAGGCCATCGACGACGTCGCGGTCGTGACGGACGACCTCGGCGGCGCCCAGCTCGCCACCCGGCACCTGCTCGAACACGGCCATGAGTACGTGGCCTGTGTCGGCGGCACGGCCGACACCCCGACCGTCGGCGACCCGGTCTCCGACCACGTCGAGGGCTGGCGGCGCGCGATGCGGGAGGCGGGCCGGCCGGTGGAGGGGCGGCTCTTCGAGGCCCCGTACAACCGCTACGACGCGTATCAGGTCGGCCTGGAGCTGCTCGCGCGGCCCGACCGGCCCACCGCCATCTTCTGCTCCACGGACGACCAGGCGATCGGCATCCTGCGGGCCGCGCGTGAACTGCGCATCGATGTACCGGGCGAGCTCGCCGTGGCCGGTTTCGACGACGTCAAGGAGGCGGGCCTGACGGACCCGCCGCTGACGACGGTGGCCTCCGACCGCCCGGCGATGGCCCGCGCGGCGGTGGACCTGGTCCTGGACGACGGCCTGCGGGTGGCGGGCTCCCGACGGGAACGCCTGAAGCTGTTCCCTTCGCGGCTGGTCGTGCGCCAGTCGTGCGGGTGTGAGTGAGAGACCTCCTGACGAGACGGCTCCGGCCGCCTTCATGACGGCTCCGGCCGCCTTTATAAGGGGCATACGCACTTCTGCCGGGCTTCTCAGGACGTACTCAGCCAGCTCTCATGTACGGCGGCCACGCTCGGAGACATGACCGAGACCTTCCGCCCGAGCGGCGAGTACCCCCAGCAGCAGCCGTCCGCGCCTGTTCACCCCGGCGGTACACAGGGCGCGTACCAGCACGGCACGTATCCGCCCCCGCCGGACTTCGCGCCGGAGGCACCTCACCGGGCTCCCGCCCACCACGACGCCCCGAAGCGGCGTCGCGCCAAGGGCCCCGTGGCCCTGCTCGCCGCCGTGGCCATCGCGGCGGCGGCGGTCGGCGGCGGCACGGCGTACGCGGTGCAGACCCTCACCGACCAGGGCGGCGGCTCCTCCGCCACCAGCACGGACGTCGTGCCGACCAGCCAGAAGGGCACCGTCGCCGGTGTCGCCCAGGCGGTCAGCCCCAGCATCGTCGAGATCAGCGCCACCTCCGGCGAGGGCAAGTCGACCGGGTCCGGCGTCATCACCAGGAGCGACGGCGAGATCATCACCAACAACCACGTCATCTCCGGCGCCTCGTCGATCAAGGCGCGGACGAACGACGGCAAGACGTACGAGGCCGAGGTCGTCGGCACCGACAGCAAGAAGGACCTCGCGCTCATCCGGCTCAAGGGCGCCTCGGGCCTGAAGCCCGCGACCCTGGGCGACTCCGACAACGTCAAGGTCGGCGACGAGGTCGTCGCCATCGGCTCCCCCGAGGGCCTGACCGGCACCGTCACCAGCGGCATCGTCTCCGCGCTCGACCGGGACGTCACCGTCTCGACGGGCGAGGGGCAGGAGCAGCCGCAGAGCCCCCAGGGCGGCTGGCCCTTCGAGTTCGGCGGGCAGGAGTTCAACGGCGACACGGGCTCCTCCAAGACCACGTACAAGGCGCTCCAGACCGACGCGTCGCTGAACCCCGGCAACTCCGGCGGCGCCCTCATCGACATGAACGGCAACATCGTCGGCATCAACTCCGCGATGTACTCGCCCAGTACCTCGCAGGCGGGCTCCGGATCGGGCTCCGGCAGCGTCGGCCTCGGCTTCGCCATCCCGGTCAACACGGTCAAGGACGACATCGGCAAGCTGCGGTCGGGCTCGCGGTCGTGACACCCGGCGTCACCGTCGGGCGTGCCGCCGCTCGCCGCGCCGCCCGCGCCCGCGTGCGAGGCTGATGTCCGCCACCCGCCCCGACCACTTCCGAGGACCTGTCACGATGAGCCCCGCCGATGGTGACCGCGAGCAGCTGCGCATCCTGATCGTGGACGACGAACCCGCCGTACGGGAGGCGCTCCAGCGCAGCCTCGCCTTCGAGGGATACGGCACCGAGGTCGCCGTGGACGGCGCGGACGCGCTCGACAAGGCCGCCGCGTACCGCCCCGACCTCGTGGTCCTCGACATCCAGATGCCGCGCATGGACGGCCTCACGGCCGCCCGCAGGCTCCGCGCCACCGGTTCGACGACGCCGATCCTGATGCTGACGGCGCGGGACACCGTCGGCGACCGCGTCACGGGTCTCGACGCCGGGGCCGACGACTACCTGGTCAAGCCCTTCGAGCTGGACGAGCTCTTCGCCCGCATCAGGGCGCTGCTCCGCCGCAGTTCGTACGCCGCCGCGGCGGGCCGGGCCGAGGAGGGCGACACCCTGTCCTTCGCCGACCTGCGGATGGACCTCGCGACGCGCGAGGTCACGCGGGGCGGGCGCACGGTCGAGCTGACCCGTACGGAGTTCACCCTCCTGGAGATGTTCCTCGCCCACCCCCGCCAGGTCCTCACCCGCGAGCAGATCCTCAAGGCCGTCTGGGGCTTCGACTTCGAGCCGTCCTCCAACTCCCTGGACGTCTACGTGATGTACCTGCGCCGCAAGACGGAGGCGGCGGGCGAACCGCGCCTCGTGCACACGGTGCGGGGCGTGGGATACGTACTGCGGGGCGGCGAGTGACCGGCCCCGTACGGCGCTTCCGCGGGCTGCCGCTGCGGTCGCGGCTGGCGCTCCTGGTCGCCGTGGCGGTGGCGGTGGCTGTCGCGGCGGCGGCGGTGACCTGCTGGTTCGTGGTGCGGAACGCGCTGATGGACTCGCTGGACGGTGCGTTGAGCGGTAACCGCCCGAAGCCGAGCGATGTGATCGAGAGGATCGACATCGACGCGACGGGCGGCGGGGCCAGATGTCTGCGCGAGATCCCCAACCGCGACAACCCCGACCTGTATCAGCAGACCATCCAGGTGGTGGCCCCGAACAGCACGAGCTGCGTCATCCTGGGCCGCCAGTCCGTCGAGGTCAGCGACTCCGACACCGCCGTGGCCGGACGCGAGACCGAGGACACCTACCACGACGCGACCGCGTCCAACGGCGAGAAGTACCGGGTGTTCACGTACCAGTTCAAGGAGTACCCGGAGCTCCGGCTGGCCGTCTCCGTCGCCCGCCCGCTCAGCGAGGTCGACGACACCCTGGGCGATCTCGTGCTGCTCCTCACCCTCGTCGGCGGTGCCGGCATCCTCGGTGCCGGTGTGGCGGGCCTCTGGGTGGCCCGCACCGGGCTCAGGCCCGTGGACCGGCTGACGGAAGCCGTCGAGCACGTGGCCCGCACGGAGGACCTCGACCTCCGTATCCCCGTGGACGGCGACGACGAGATCGCCCGGCTCTCCGCGTCGTTCAACTCCATGACCGCCTCGCTGGCCACCTCCCGCGACCTCCAGCAGCAGCTCATCGCCGACGCGGGCCATGAACTCCGTACGCCGCTGACCTCCCTGCGCACGAACATCGAGCTGCTGGCGCGCAGCGAGGAGACCGGACGGGCGATCCCGCCCGACGACCGCAGGGCGCTGCTCGCCTCGGTCAAGGCGCAGATGACCGAGCTGGCCTCGCTCATCGGTGACCTCCAGGAGCTGTCCCGTCCGGACGCGGGCCACGCGAGCGGCAAGGTGCAGGTGATCGCGTGGCACGACGTCGTGGACGCGGCTCTGGAGCGGGCCCGGCTGCGCGGCCCCGAGCTGCGCTTCGAGGCCGATCTGGCGCCGTGGTTCGTCCGTGGTGAGCCCGCCGCGCTGGAGCGTGCCGTGGTCAACATCTTCGACAACGCGGTGAAGTTCGGCCCGGCGGGCTCGGTCATCGAGGTGGCGCTCAAGGACGGGGAACTGACGGTACGGGACCACGGCCCCGGCATCCCCGCCGAGGAGCTCCCGCACGTCTTCGACCGCTTCTGGCGCTCACCGTCGGCCCGCAGCCTGCCGGGTTCGGGCCTCGGCCTCTCCATCGTGGACCGCACGGTGCGCCAGTCCGGCGGCGAGGTGACGCTGGGCCCGGCCGACGGCGGCGGCACGGTGGCCACCGTACGGCTGCCCGGCGCGGCGACCCCGCCACCGAGCGGGCTGCCCCCGTCCTAGCGGCGGTTCCCCCGGCGTCCGCCCGGTCAGCGGCCGAAGCCGAGACCCGAGCCGGTGAGGCGGACGCGGATGCCCTCCTTCTCCACGGTCACGTCCTTAAGCGTCACGGTGCCCGCGCCGGGCAGCTTGGGGAGCTGGAAGGCGAGGGTGAGGCGGTCGGCGAGGACGGGGCGGGTGAGTTCGGAGAGGCCCTTGAGGAGCGCCGGGTCGAGGCCGAGCTTCTTGAGCAGCCAGGGGTGGCCCATGGCGACGTCGATGAGGTTGAGGCTCATCACGTCGTCGGCGAAGCGGGCGGAACCGGTGAGCTCGTTCAGCTTGGTGTCGCTCTTCAGGGCCCCGCGGACCATGTCGTGCGGGACACCGAGCCGGTCGACGATCGCGGGCACGGACAGCAGCGCCTTCGCCTTCGACGTCTCCTTGGCGACACGGTCGGCGGACTTCCGCGACAGGTGCAGACCCTCCTTCTCGCGCGTTCCCGGACGGTAGGTCGCCAGGTCGCCGAGCTGGAGGCGCATGCCGCCGATGTCGGTGGAGATGCCCCGGTCGCCGTTGCGCTGGATGCGGGCGTCGGCGCGCACCTTCAGGTCGTGGCCCGCCACGGGCAGCGTGCCGCGCGCGAGGACCTGGTCGCGACCCTTGCCGGTGAACGTGACCTGGGAGGCGCCCAGTTCGCGGTTGAGGTCCTCGAAGGAGAGCAGTACCTCGCCGTTCATGGCGCCGATCCGGGCGCCCGTGACCGAGGTGAGGCCGTCCCCGTCGATCGTGATGCCGGTGGCGGTCGCGGAGACCTTGGCGAGCGAGACGCGGTCGGCGGCGACGTCCGGGACGGTGACCTTGACCTGGTCGAGGCGCTTGTCGGCGACCTGGGTGAGGAACGGGAAGCCCTCGATGTCGACCTCGGGCGCCGCGCTCAGGTGCATCTGGTCCTTGAGCCTGTCCGCGGCCTCGTGCTCGGCGTAGAGCACCGCCCAGCGGTCGCCGAGGGCGAGGAACGCGGTGGCGACGACCAGGGCCACCAGGGCTTTCGCGGCCAGCGGCAGACCGGCGAAGCGGTTGCGGCGACGGCTGCGGCGGCGGTGGTTGGGCGGCGACCAGGAGTCGTCCTCGCCGCCCGGTGCCGTGGCCCCGTCCGGCGCCTTGTCCTCGTGGAGGAACTCCTCCAGCGGGCCGGGCGCGAGGGCGGCCAGCTCTTCGTACGGGTTGGTGTACGAGGGGGCGGGGAACTGGGCGGTGTCGGCCGGGAGATGTGCGGCGTGGTTCTCGCGGTCAGAGCGGTCGGAGCGGTCGGAGCGGTCGGAGTGGTCAAGAGGGGCATCCGGGGGATGCGTGGCTATGCGGTGGGGGGAACGCATCGGCCGATCTCACCATACGTTCACACCCCACCCCAAGCCTGACTCCCGGTAAGCAACGGTTTCGGCCGCTTACTGAGCCGGTTCCGCCCCTGGTCAGGGCGCCGGAGTTCACCGGGACGTCATCTGCGTCACGTGCTGACCGTGATCCGGTACCTCACTTGATGACCGTGATCCGGTCGGCCTTCGGCGGGGCGAGGGGCTTGTCCGCCGAGGAGTTGGCGCTCAGGTAGTCGTTGAACGCCTTCAGGTCGTCCGCGCCCACCAGCGGCTTCGCGCCCTTGCCCAGCTCGGGGAGGCCGTCGCCGCCCCCGGCGAGGAAGGAGTTCAGGGCGACGCGGTAGGTGGCGGCCGGGTCGAGCGCCTTGCCGTTGAGCTTGACCGAGTCGGCGACGACGCGGTCGGCGCCGCTCTTGGTCATGTCCAGGGTGTACGTCAGCCCGTCCGAGATCTGCAGGATCTTCGGGGAGTTGGCGTTGGCACCGCTGACCTGCTGCTTCAGGGCGGTGACGAGCTGGGCGCCGGTCAGGTCGACCAGGTTGACGGTGTTGCTGAAGGGCTGGACGGTGAACGCCTCGCCGTAGGTGACGACGCCGTCGCCCTCGCCGCCGCTCGCCTTGTACACGATGTCGGAGCGGATGCCGCCGGGGTTCATCAGCGCCAGATCGGCCTCGGGGTCGAGGGACTTGGCGTGCGCGAGCTGGGCGTCGGCGATGAGGTCGCCGAGCGGGGACTCCGGGGTCGTGGCTCCACGGCCGGGGATGTCGGCGGAGATGTGGCCGACCGCCTTGTTCGCGATGGGCGCGGCCAGCTTGTCCCAGCGGGAGATCAGCGACGTCATGTCGGGCGCCTTGGCCTGCGCACGGCTGACGACGTGGTTGGCGGACCGCACGCTCGTGCGGACGATGTCCTTGGTCCTGCGGTCGTAGGTGAGCGTGGTGTCGGTGTAGAGCTTGCCGAACGAGGACGCCGACGTGACCATGCGCGGCTTGCCCGCCGGGTCGGGGACCGTGCAGACGTACGCGTTGTGCGTGTGCCCGGTGACCAGGGCGTCGACCTTGGGCGTGATGCCCTTGGCGATGTCCGTGATCGGACCGGAGATGCCGCCGCCCGCCGCCGGGGAGTCGCAGTCGTAGTTGTACGACTGGCTCGCGGGCACGCCGCCCTCGTGGATGAGGGTGACGATGGACTTCACGCCCTGCTTGTCGAGGATCTTGGCGTACTTGTTGACCGTCTCGATCTCGTCGTGGAACTTCAGGCCCTTGACGCCGTCGGCGGAGACGATGTCGGGGGTGCCCTCAAGCGTCACGCCGATGAAGCCGATCTTGACGCCCTTGTGCTTCCACACCCAGTAGGGCTTGAGGAGGGGCTTGCCGGTCTTCTCGTCCGTCACGTTGGCGGCGAGGTAGGGATAGTCCGCGCCCTCGAACTCCTTGGCCTTGCCGCGCTTGTCCTTCTCGTAGCAGCCGTCCTTGGGGTGGCAGCCGCCGTTCTGGATGCGGGCCAGCTCCTTGGCCCCCTCGTCGAACTCGTGGTTGCCGACGCTCGTGACGTCCAGGTCCAGCTTGTTCATCGCCTGGACCGTGGGCTCGTCGTGGAAGAGGCCCGAGAGCAGCGGGCTCGCGCCGATCAGGTCACCGGCGGCGGCGGTCACGCTGTAGGGGTGCGCCTTGCGGGCGGTGCGCAGGGAGGTCGCCAGATACTCGACACCGCCGACGTCGATCTTCTTCTCGGTCCCGTCGGCCTGCTTCTCCGTCACCTGGCCCGAGGAGCCCGCGGGCGGCTGAAGGTTGCCGTGGAAGTCGTTGAAGGACAGGAGCTGCACGTCGACGGTGTGCTTCTTGCCGCCCTTGCCCGCTCCCGCGTGGTCCTGTCCCGCGCTGGCGGGCAGCGCGGCGACCAGCGCCCCCGCGGTGGCGAGGCCCGCCGCCACGGCGAGCACACGAGTGGCACGGCGTCTGGGCCTGCGATGGTTCGATCTGGCGGACACGAGTTCCCCCCGGGGGGTCGGGTGCGTACGGAAAAACCGTCCGAAGCCTAAGGTCAACGCGCGTAGCGCGACAGAGGGTCGCCGGTTACGAGTCGGTAGCCCTTGGGTGACGAGGCCGGACGGCCGGTCCGGCGCCCTTGCCGGTTACCGTCTGGGTATGACTGACGACCGCCCCGCCGAGGCGCAGGCCC